>NZ_LSIA01000291.1:0-10047 GCF_001556015.1 Novosphingobium sp. CCH12-A3
AGGATGCGCTCTACCACTGAGCTACAGCAGCACACCATTTCCGCTTGGCCACTTCTCACCGGCGAACCGGCGGGGTGGGCAGGGGCGCGCTAATGACGGGGGGCTCGACCTTTGTCAAGCGACGTTCCGGCGCAATGCCTTCAAGTCTTGCAGTTAGTCGGCGATACCGGCAATCGGGTGCCATGAACGATGCAAAAACCCCGATGACGCGCGAAGAGCGGCTGGCGGCGCGGCTGCGCGAGAACCTCAAGCGCCGCAAGGCACAGGCACGTGCCATGGGATCTGCCAGCGGATCCGAGGCCGAATCGCCCGATTCGCCGGAAACCGGGCTTTCCAATTCGGCCGCCTGACGCTAGGGGCGCGGTTCCTTCTTAAAGTCAGTTACAGGATGCCCTGATGCCCCGCCTGATCCTGATTCGCCACGGCCAGTCGCAGTGGAACCTCGAGAACCGCTTCACCGGCTGGTGGGACGTCGACGTGACCGAGAAGGGTGCGGCCGAAGCCTTCGCCGCGGGCAAGCTGCTCAAGGACAAGGGCGTGCTGCCGACGCTGGCCTTCACGTCGCTGCAGACCCGCGCGATCAAGACGCTGCACCTGGCGCTGGAAGCGGCCGGTCGCCTGTGGGTGCAGGAAGACAAGGACTGGCGCCTGAACGAGCGGCACTATGGCGGCCTGACCGGGCTCGACAAGGCCGAGACCGCGGCCAAGCATGGCGACGATCAGGTCAAGGTCTGGCGCCGCAGCTTTGACGTGCCGCCGCCGGTGCTCGAAGCAGGCAGCGAATTCGATCTGTCGTCCGACCCGCGCTATGCCGGGATCGCGGTGCCTTCGACCGAAAGCCTCAAGGATACCATCGCGCGCGTGCTGCCGTGCTGGGAAGAGAAGATCGCGCCTGCGCTGCGTGCCGGTGAGACGGTTATCGTCTCGGCCCACGGCAATTCCTTGCGCGCGCTGGTCAAGCACCTGTCCGGCATTTCGGACGAGGACATCACCGGCCTCGAGATTCCGACCGGCCAGCCGATCGTCTATGAACTCGACGACAACCTTGCCGAGATCGAACGCTATTACCTCTCGGAGCGCTGAGCGCTTCGGCAAGCCTGAAGGGGGCAGGGGAGATGACTGACAAGCCTTTGGTCGCCATCGTCATGGGCAGCCAGTCCGACTGGGAGACGATGAAGAACGCCTCTGCCGTGCTGGAAAAGCTCGGCGTGGCACATGAATGCCGCATCGTCTCGGCGCACCGCACGCCCGATCGGCTGGTGAGCTTTGCCAAGGGCGCGCATGCCGAAGGCTTCAAGGTGGTGATCGCCGGCGCTGGTGGTGCGGCGCACCTTCCGGGCATGGTCGCTTCGATGACCCACCTGCCGGTGCTGGGCGTGCCGGTCGAATCCAAGGCGCTGAAAGGCATGGATTCGCTGCTGTCGATCGTGCAGATGCCGGGCGGCATTCCGGTCGGGACGCTGGCCATCGGCGTGCCGGGCGCGACCAATGCGGGCATTTTTGCAGCGTCGATCCTGGCGACGTCTGACGCGGCGCTGGCCGAGCGGCTGATTGCCTTCCGCACCGCGCAGACCGATTCGGTGGCGGAGAAGCCAGTCTGATGATCCCCCCCGGCGAGATGATCGGCATCCTCGGTGGCGGCCAGCTAGGCCGGATGATTGCGCTGGCGGCGGCGAACCTGGGGTATCGCTGCCACGTCTATGCGCCGGAAGCGGATTCGATTGCCGCCGATGTCTGCGCCGCATTCACGCAAGGCGAGTACGACGACGAGCCGGCGCTGGCGGCATTCGCTGCACAATGCGCGGTCGTGACCTACGAGTTCGAGAACGTGGCGGCAACGCCTCTGGCGGCAGTGACGGCCCATGCGCCACTCCATCCTCCGGCCAAGGCGCTGGAAGTGGCGCAGGACCGCGTGAACGAGAAGTCGTTCGTCGAAGCACTCGGCGGGCGGCCTGCTCCTTGGGCCAAGGTCGATTCGATGGAGGACCTGCGCGCGGCTGTGGCCAGTATCGGCGCGCCCGGCATCCTCAAGACACGGCGCGATGGCTATGACGGCAAGGGCCAGTGGCGGATCGTGCAGGCGTCCGATGCCGAGGCCGTTGAACTGCCCGGCAAGCCGTTGATCTACGAAGGCTTCGTGACCTTCGACGCTGAGTTCTCGGTGATCCTCGTGCGCACGGAAGCGGGCGAAGTGCGCTTCTGGGACAGCGCCGAAAACGTGCACAAGGGCGGCATTCTGGATCGCTCCACCGTGCCTGCATCGCCGGTCATTCTGGCGCAAGTGGAAGAGGCGCGGGCGCTGGCGGCGAAGGTGGCCGATGCGCTGGGCTATGTCGGCGTGCTGACGCTGGAGTTCTTTGCGACGGCTGACGGCCCGGTGTTCAACGAGATGGCGCCGCGCGTCCACAATTCCGGGCACTGGACCATCGAGGGCGCGCTCACCAGCCAGTTCGAGAACCACGTGCGCGCGATCTGCGGGCTGCCGCTGGGCTCGACCGCGCTGGCGGCCAAGGGCGTGGTCATGGACAACCTGATCGGCGATGATGCGCACGATTGGCCCGCGATCCTGTCCGACCCTGCCAACCACCTGCACCTTTACGGCAAGGCGGCGGTGCGGCCCGGGCGCAAGATGGGCCACGTGACGCGGCTGGTGCTGTGAGCGCAATCAGGGCTGGGCTGTTCCTGATCTATGCCCGCGCCGACAACGGCGTGATCGGCAAGGACAATGGCCTGCCGTGGCGCCTGCCCGCCGATCTCAAGCGGTTCAAGGCGCTGACCCTTGGCAAGCCGATGATCATGGGGCGCAAGACCTTCGAGAGCTTGCCAGGGTTGCTGCCGGGACGTCGCCACATCGTGCTGACGCGCGATGCCGGTTGGAACGCCGAAGGTGCCGAAGTGGCGACGAGCGTGGAGCAGGCTCTGACGCTGGCGGGTGAGGGCGAGGTTGCCGTCGTCGGCGGGGCGGAGATCTACCGCCTGTTCATGCCCCTTGCCGAACGGGTGGAATTGACGGAAGTACGTGGGCTGTTCGAGGGTGATACCGTGATGGAGCCGCTCGGACAGGAGTGGACAGAGGTATCGCGCGAAGTGCATCCGGCGCAGGCGGAGAGACCCGCTTTCGATTTCGTCACGTACGCCAGGGCGGACGCATGATTCGTCTCGACAGTCTGCAGCCGGTTCCGGAAGCCATGCGTGGCGGGATTGTCGCGCTGGGCAATTTCGACGGGTTTCATCTTGGCCACCAGGCGGTGGTGGGTGAGGCGATCCGTTGGGCCAAGGCGGAAGGGCGTCCGGCGATCGTAGCGACGTTCGATCCGCATCCGGTGCGGCACTTCAAGCCCGATGCCGAGCCGTTCCGCCTGACTACGCTCGATCAGCGGCAGGAGCTGTTCGCGGCCGCTGGTGCCGATGCCATGCTGGTGATCCACTTCGGGGCGGACGTTGCCGGGATGACCGCGCTCGAATGGATCGAGGCGGGGCTGGTCGGGCATCTTGGCGCGGTCGGCGTGGTGACGGGTGAGGACTTCACCTTCGGCAAGGGCCGCAGCGGCAATGCGCAAGTGCTGCGCCAAGAGGGGCCGCGCTTTGGCCTGACGGCGCGCGCGGTGGGGCCGGTCACGCTGGAGGGCGAGGTCGTCTCATCGAGCCGCATCCGCGAGGCGCTGAAATCGGGCGACTGCGAGACGGCGACGAAGCTGCTGACGCGGCCATTCGCGATCCGCGGCATGGTGCAGCATGGCGACAAGCTGGGGCGGACGATCAACTTCCCCACCGCGAACCTCGACATCGGCATGTATCTGCGCCCGCGTTACGGCATCTATGCGGTGACGGGGCGCCTGCCGGATGGTCGCGTGCTGAAAGGCGCTGCCAATCTGGGCATCCGCCCGACTTTCGATCCGCCCAAGGAGCTGCTCGAGCCGCACTTCTTCGATTTTTCGGGCGACCTCTACGGGCAGGAAATCGAGGTGGCGTTCCACCATTTCCTCCGGCCCGAGGCGAAGTTCGATGGCCTCGATGCGCTGGTGGCGCAGATGGGGCGGGATTGCGACGAGGCGCGGCGGTTGCTGGCGTAGCGGCCCGCTGCTCGTCACCCTGTCATCCTGAACTTGTTTCAGGATCCATGTTGCCGATCAAACTGCTGTTCGTGTGGAGAGATGAACGCTGAAACGAGTTCAGGGTGACGATGTGCTTGCTTTGAAGGCTTGTTGCCGCTTGCCAGCGCCCCACTTCCCCAATGTGCGCAATTGCTCTAGTGCGCAGCCGTCATGACTGAACCACGCGACTTCCGACCGACCGTCTTCCTGCCGAAGACCGATTTCCCGATGAAGGCTGGCCTCCCCCAGAAGGAGCCGGTCATTCTTTCGCGCTGGCAGAATGAGGGCATTTACCGGAAAGTTCGCGAGGCGCGCACGGGCCGCGAGAAGTTCATTCTGCATGACGGCCCGCCCTATGCCAATGGCGACATGCACATCGGCCATGCGCTGAACCATATCCTCAAGGACATGGTCTGCCGCACCCAGACGCTGCTGGGCAAGGACGCGCCCTATGTGCCCGGCTGGGACTGCCACGGCCTGCCCATCGAATGGAAGGTTGAGGAAGAGTACCGCAAGAAGAAGAAGAACAAGGACGAGGTTCCGCCCAAGGAATTCCGTGCCGAATGCCGCGCTTATGCCCAGAAGTGGGTCGACGTGCAGCGCGAGCAACTGAAGCGCCTCGGCATCAATGGCGATTGGGACAACCCCTATCTGACGATGGATTCGCAGGCCGAGGGCACCATCGTGCGCGAACTGCTGAAGTTTGCCGAAAGCGGCCAGCTCTATCGCGGCGCCAAGCCGGTGATGTGGTCGCCGGTCGAAAAGACCGCGCTGGCCGAGGCCGAGGTCGAGTACGAGGACATCGTCTCGACCCAGATCGACGTGGCGTTCGAGATTGTTGAGTCGCCGATCCCCGAACTGGTCGGCGCGCATGCTGTGATCTGGACGACGACGCCTTGGACGATCCCGGTGAACCAGGCTTTGGCTTATGGGCCTGAGGTTGAGTATACGCTTTTCATGCAGGCCGATGGTCCGCTTGGTTCGTGTTCGTTCCTTGTTGCGTCCGAACTCCAAGACGAATTTAAGCGAAGGACTGGACTCGGCTTCGAGCAAAGCAACTTCAATCCGAGAACATACCAGTTCAAAGGCTCCGACCTCGCGGGAACGATCTGCCGCCACCCGATGCACCACCTTGGTGGGTTCTTCGCCAAGCCGCGTCCGATGCTCCCCGGCGATTTCGTCACGACCGACAGCGGCACCGGCCTTGTCCACATGGCGCCCGATCATGGCGAGGACGACTTTGCGCTGTGCAAGGCGCACGGGATCGAGCCGGTCTTCGCGGTGCAGGGCGATGGCAAGTATCGTGAGGACTGGGGCTGGCTCGGCGGGCAGGGCTCGGTCATCAATCCCAAGTTCAACGCGCCGGACGGGCCGATCTGCGAGGACCTGCGCGCGGCTGGCGGGCTGCTGGCGGCGTCGGCCGACTACAAGCATTCCTACCCGCATTCGTGGCGTTCGAAGGCCAAGGTGATCTATCGCTGCACACCGCAGTGGTTCGTGCCGATGGATCGCGAAGCCGAAGGCGGCACGCTGCGCGAAAAGGCCACAAAGGCCATCGCCGACACCCGCTTCGTGCCCGAAAAGGGCCGCAATCGCATCGGTGCGATGGTCGAGGGCCGTCCGGACTGGGTATTGTCGCGCCAGCGCGCGTGGGGTGTGCCGATCACGCTGTTCGTGGATCGCAAGACCGGCCAGTACCTCAACGATCGGGAAGTCAACGCGCGCATCGTCGCCGCGGTCATGGCCGAGGGCGTGGATGCTTGGGATGAGGAGCGGGCGCAGGAATACCTGGGCGAGAAGTACAAGCTCGAGGATTACGAGCGCGTCACCGACATTCTCGACGTGTGGTTCGATTCCGGCTCCACCCATGCCTTCGTGCTGGAATCGGGGCGCTGGCCCGATCTGCAGTGGCCTGCGAATCTTTATCTTGAAGGGTCGGACCAGCATCGCGGCTGGTTCCAGTCCTCGCTGCTTGAATCCTGCGCCACGCGCGGGCGGGCGCCCTATGATGCGGTGCTGACGCACGGGTTCACCATGGACCAGAAGGGCATGAAGATGTCCAAGTCCCTGGGCAACACGATCAGCCCCATCGACCTGATGCGCGATTACGGCGCGGATATCCTGCGGCTCTGGGCGCTTTCGGTCGATTTCACCGAGGATCACCGCATCGGCAAGGAGATCCTCCAGGGCGTTGCCGACCAGTACCGCAAGCTGCGCAACACCTATCGCTACCTTCTGGGTGCGCTCGACGGGTTCAGCGAGGACGAGCGGCTGCCGGTGGCGGAAATGCCCGAGCTGGAGCAGTACATGCTCGGCCTGCTCGGCAAGCTCGATGCCACGCTGAAGCAGGCTGTCGAGGACTTCGACTACAACACCTATGTCCGCGCGCTGACCGACTTCTGCAACGAGGACCTTTCGGCGTTCTTCTTCGATATCCGCAAGGATTGCCTCTATTGCGACGCGCCTTCGGACCCGAAGCGCCGCGCCTATCGCACCGTGCTCGACACCTTGTTCCACGCGCTGGTCCGCTATGGCGCGCCGGTGCTGGTGTTCACGGCTGAGGAAGTGTGGCAGTCGCGCTATCCGGGTAGCGACAGCGTGCATTTGCTGGAATGGCCTGAGGTGCCTGCGGTTGACCGGATTGGACCGGACGGTGATCTTTGGCTCTATGAGAACGGTGAGCCACTGACTCGGTGGGCCTCGCTCCGTGAAATGCGCCAGTGGGTTACTGAGGCTATCGAGCCGTTGCGTCGTGAAAAGGTGCTGGGTTCCAGCTTGGAAGCGAAGGTATCAGGTCCTTTCTCGGACGCTTCCGACTTCTTGGCTGAACTGTTCATCACAGGTCCAGTTTCGCATAGCGATACCCTCCAAGTGACCAAGAATACCGACCACAAGTGCGGCCGTTGCTGGCGCCTGCTTCCGGAAGTCACGGAAGACGGAGCGCTGTGCGATCGTTGCGACGAGGTCGTGACGGCCATTGACGCAGGTGCAGCGGCCTGATGCTGACCCGTCCGCGCATCGAGGGCCTGGGCCTGGCGCTGCTGGTTGCTGTGGTCGACCGGATCGTCAAGGCGGTCATGGTGGGCCCGCTGATGCTGCGCGATCTGGGGGTGATAGACCTGCTGCCGTTCTTCGACCTGCGCTATGCCGAGAACTATGGCGTTTCGTTCGGCATGTTCACGGCAACGTCGATGGAGATGCGGTACGGTCTGATCATCGTGACGGCATTGATTGCGCTGGGCGTGACGGTGTGGATGCTGCGCGAGACCTTGCGCGGTGACATTCTTTCGCTTGGGCTCGTGCTGGGCGGGGCGCTGGGCAATATCTATGACCGGCTGACGCTGGGCTATGTGATCGACTATGCCGACCTGCACATCGGCGAATGGCGGCCTTTCGCCATCTTCAATCTGGCCGACGTGGCGATCACGTTCGGTGTCCTGATACTGCTTGCCCGCTCGTTCAAATCGCGCGAAAAGCCAAACGATAGCGGCGACCAAACCGCCACGGAGAATGCATGATGCGTAAAGCTGCCGCCCTTGCTCTTGTCGTCTCGGGGGCGACCCTGCTCTCGGCCTGCGGTGGCGGCGGTTCGCTGTTCAACCGTGACCGTCCTGACGAAATGGCCGTGACGCGCGCCGCGCCGCTGGTCGTGCCGCCCGATTTCGCGCTGACTCCGCCGAGCCCCGGCGCGCCGCGTCCGCAGGATTCGGAAACCGGCAAGCAGACGCTGGAAACCCTGTTCGGCGGTCCTTCGGCACGTTCCAGCGTGGAGACCGACGCGCTCAACCGTGCGGGTACCGCAGCAGCCTCGATCCGTTCGACCGTGGGTGATCCGGCAACGCAGACCGTGGCCAAGGGCCAGGTCGTGCGCGACATCCTTGCCGCGCCGGAAGGTGACGGTCAGGCAGCGTCTGCTTCGATTCCGGGCTGAGCTTCGGCCCGATCCCGATGTGAAAGCCCCGCTGCGGCGGGGCTTTTTGCGTCAGAACAGGGTTTCCTGGAGGCGCCAGTCTATCGCGCCGCGCCCATGGGCCTGAAGGAAGGCATTGGCCTGGCTGAAGGGTTTCGAGCCGAAGAAGCCCTTGTAGGCCGAAAGCGGGCTGGGGTGCTGGGCCTTGAGCACGAGATGCGGGCCGCTCCGCAGCGCGGCGATGCGCGCTGCCTTCTTCTGCGCATGGCTGCCCCACAGCATGAAGACGGTGGGCTCGGGCCGCAAGGCGACGGCTTCGACTGCGGCATCGGTGAGCAGTTCCCAGCCCTTGCCCTGATGCGAGCCAGCGTTTGCTGCCTCGACTGTCAGCGCATTGTTGAGCAGGAGCACGCCTTGCTGCGCCCAGCGCGTGAGATTGCCGTGGCCTGCGCGCGGGATGCCAAGGTCGGCTTCGAGTTCCTTGTAGATGTTCACGAGGCTTGGCGGAATCTTGACGCCACGCCGGACGGAGAAAGCCAGACCGTGCGCCTGTCCTGGACCGTGGTACGGGTCCTGCCCGAGGATGACCACGCGCACCTGATCGAGCGGCGTCAGCTCCAGCGCGGCGAGGCGCGCATCGCGCGGTGGATAGATCTCCTTGCCGATGCGTTCTTCGGCGTCGAGGAAAGCGTCGAGGTCGCGCAAGGGAGGGGATTGCAGGACCGGTTCGAGGCTCGGCAGCCAGCTTTCGGGCAGGGAAATGCTAGTCATGTTCCGGCAAGGTTAGACGGTTAGGAGGCGCGCCCGCAAGCAGGGTTCCGGGATGGGCCAGTGCTTGCTAACAGCGCAGGGCTGTACGGAGTGCTTTGATGAAGATCGCAATGGTTGGCTCGGGCTATGTCGGGCTGGTTTCGGGAGCCTGCTTTGCCGATTTCGGCCACGACGTGGTCTGCATCGACAAGGACGAGAGC
Source organism: Novosphingobium sp. CCH12-A3 (assembly GCF_001556015.1). Classification (NCBI taxonomy): domain Bacteria; kingdom Pseudomonadati; phylum Pseudomonadota; class Alphaproteobacteria; order Sphingomonadales; family Sphingomonadaceae; genus Novosphingobium; species Novosphingobium sp. CCH12-A3. Next base: position 8,976 of record NZ_LSIA01000291.1, read on the forward strand.
AAGATCGAGCGACTGCGCTCCGGCGTCATGCCGATCTACGAACCGGGCTTGGCCGAACTGGTCGCCGCCAACGCCAAGGCCGGGCGCCTGTCGTTCTCGACTGATCTTGCCAGTTCCATCGAAGATGCTGCTGCGATCTTCATTGCAGTCGGCACGCCCTCGCGCCGGGGCGACGGGCACGCCGACCTGACCTATGTCTATGCCGTGGCCCAGGAGCTGGCGGAAAACATCAGGACGCCGACCGTTGTCGTAACCAAGTCGACCGTGCCGGTGGGCACCGGCGACGAGGTGGAGCGGATCATTCGCGAGAGCGGAACCGATGTGAAATTCGCCGTGGTATCCAATCCGGAATTCCTGCGTGAAGGCGCCGCCATCGGCGATTTCAAGCGGCCCGACCGTATCGTCATCGGTGCCGAGGAGGAATGGGCGCGTGGCGTGATGCGCGAGGTCTATCGCCCGCTGTTTCTCAACCGCGCGCCGATCCTGTTTACTTCGCGCCGCAGCAGCGAGCTGATCAAGTACGCCGCCAATGCCTTTCTTGCCACCAAGATCACCTTCATCAACGAGATGGCAGACCTGTGCGAAAAGGTCGGCGGCGATGTGCAGGACGTGGCGCGGGGTATCGGCCTCGACAATCGCATCGGGTCGAAATTCCTGCATGCGGGGCCGGGCTATGGCGGGTCGTGCTTCCCCAAGGACACTCTGGCGCTGCTCAAGACGGCGGAGGATTACAACAGCCCGGTGCGGTTGGTCGAAGCAGTGGTCAAGGTGAACGACAGCCGCAAGCGCGCAATGGGTCGCAAGGTGATCGAGGCGCTGGGCGGCGACGCCCGCGGCAAGCGCGTGGCGCTGCTGGGCCTGACGTTCAAGCCGAACACCGACGACATGCGCGATGCACCCTCGATCGCGATCGTGCAGACGTTGCTGGATGCGGGGGCCGAAGTTGTGGCCTACGATCCGGAAGGCATGGACGCCGCAGCAGAGATCATGCCTGAGGTGACCATGGCGGCATCTACTTAGTCGTCCGTGAACAAAGCGAAGTTCGTTTCGGTGCCGGGTAGACCGGGTCTGT
>NZ_LSIA01000292.1:0-83388 GCF_001556015.1 Novosphingobium sp. CCH12-A3
GGGGTGGCGGCGGCGGCGGCGGCTTGGGCGCGCACGAAGCAAGGCCGATGGCCAACCCTGCAGTGATAAGGCTTGGCGCGACGATACGCCGGAAACGAAACATTGGCATTCCCCCAATTCCGATCCCGAAAAGGACCGTGACAGGCAGACGGTCCCTTGCTGCAGCGTGTCAAAATGCTGCACGAACCATCCTGTATGCAAGATGAAGGTGAGCCTAGCGCCCGCGCTGGCAAATGAGAATCCCCCAGACAATAAAAACCCGGCGAACCGTTGCGGTCCGCCGGGTCAATCTGGTTCGGTTCGGGTGCTTTTCAGATCAGCGGCGCTCGCCCATGAACTGCAGCAGGAACTGGAACATATTGATGAAGTCGAGGTAGAGGCTCAGCGCGCCGAGAACGACGGCCTTGCCGGCGAATTCGGTTCCAGCGACGTAGGCATACTGCTCCTTGAGGCGCTGGGTATCATAGGCGGTCAGGCCCGCGAAGATCAGCACGCCGAGGAAGCTGATAGCCCAGCCCAGACCCGACGACTTCAGGAAGATGTTAAGCAGCGACGCGATCAGGATGCCGAAGACACCCATGATCAGGAAGCTGCCCATGCCCGACAGGTCCTTCTTGGTGGTGTAGCCGTAAAGGCTCAGACCCGCGAAAGCGCCGGCGGTAGCGAAGAACGTCGTCGCGATCGAAGCGCCCGTGTAGACGAGGAAGATCGTCGACAGCGAAAGGCCCATGGCAACCGCAAAGCCCCAGAACATGCCCTGAAGAGCCGTGGTCGAGAACTTGTTCGCCCCAAAGCTCATGAACATGACGAAGGCGAGCGGCGAAAGCATCACCAGCCAGATCAGCGGGGTGCCGAGCAGCGTCAGCGTGAAGCCGGTGGTTGCCGACAGCAGCGCCACGATGCCAGAGAGCATCACGCCCGAGGCCATGTAATTGTAGATCGACAGCATGTGACGGCGCAGACCCGCGTCGAACACTTCGCCGCGAGCGGAAACGCCGGAAAGGCTCGGAGACGCGCCGAAGCCCGTTCCGGTGGGCCGAGGGTCGTTCCAGTTTGCCATTTTCAAAGCTCCGTTCTGTGGCCCCAATGGCCACGTGCACGGAATATCGGCGCTTTCGCCCGTGCTTTCAAGGGAAACCGGACCAACCGACAGGTCGCCGACTGTAACGAATTGTTGCCGCGTTCAGCGCGCCTTCCGCGCCATCTCTGTCATCTCGGCACTGCGATCACGCGCGCCGCGCAATGTATCCTCGATGAGGCGAACCAGGCGATCATCGGCATCAAGCACGTCGATGCCGACCTGGGTGACTCCTCCCGGGCTGGCGACCCGGCGGGCGAGTTCAGCGGGCGAATGCTCGGACCTGGCCGCAAGCATCGCCGCGCCCTCGACCATCGACAGCGCCAGCCGGTCCGCCTGCTGCCGCGCCAGGCCCAGTGCAGCCGCGCCTTGGGCGAGCGCATCGATGAAACGGTAGACGAACGCAGGGCCTGAGCCCGCAAGTGCGGTGACTAGATCCATCTGATCCTCGCCAGACAGCCATTCGGCCTGTCCCAGAGGGGCCATCAGGGCATCGGTCTCGGCACGCGCAGCATCGTCCGCATCACCGACCAGCGCAATTGGCGACTTGCCGAGAGCGGCGGCAAGGTTCGGCATGACGCGGACGATTGCGCGGGCATCAGGAAAACTTGCGCGCAAGGTGGCGAGATCGACGCCTGCCAGAATCGAGAGCAGGAGCGTGTTCGTGCCGACGTAGGGCCGGACCGAGGCGACCGCATCGGGCAACTGCTGCGGCTTGAAGCCAAGCAGCACCACATCAAATGCGCCTTCACCCTCAGGCGCGGAGCCCAGCAGGCGCGTGCCTTCCGGCGCGACCTCCAGGTAGGGATCGACAATCGTGAAAATCTCGGGCGCGTAGCCGCCTGCAAGCCAGCCTTTGAGCATGGCTCCACCCATGTTGCCGCAGCCGAACTGGAGGAAGGTTTTGGTCATGGGGGATTTCCTTGAGTCGCGTTTGCGCGGTCAATGCCGGGACGGTGGGCTTATCGCAATGGCTTAAGCCCTGCTCCCCCGCGAAGGCGGGGCCTCAGTCGTGCTACGCTGAAGCTCCGTGAGACCACCGAGATCCTACTTGCGCGGGCACGCATCAGCGTCGAGCAGGTTCAGGCCTCGCCCGCCGCATCCACCATGGCGCTGGCAAGCGCGTCGGCCGGGCTCTTGTCGCCCCACAGGATGAACTGGAACGCCGGATAGAACCGGTCGCACTCGTCCACCGCTGCTTCAATCGCCGCCTGGGCCTGACTGATGCTGAGCAGACCCTCGTCACCGAGCATCAGGCCATGGCGGTACAGCAGGACAGAACCATTGGACCAGATGTCGAAGTGACCGATCCACACTTGCTCGTTGATCAGGGCCATCAATTCATAGACGGCCCCCTTCTTGTCGTCAGGAATGCGGATATCGGGCAGGCAGAGAATCTGGAGGACGTGATCCTCGACGCGCCAGATGGCCCGTAACTGATAATTGGCCCAGGAGCCTTGAATTTCGCCGGTAACCTCGTCGTCCGAGACAAATTCGCATGGCCAGCCGCGCGCTTCGAAAAGCGAGGCGATCATGTCGACAGGCGCTGCCTCCTCGCGCTCGTTGTCGTCATGGCCGGTCCGCATGGTACGTCCCCTGAACACTTGATCGGGCCTCCTCGGCTGGTTGGCCCGGCAGGGCGATCTGCCCTGACTGCTGCTCGAAACGTCAATGGCGGTTCACACCCCCGCCCGACAATCGCGGGTTAACAGGCGGTTGGGCAAAACTCGACAACCTTGTGGGAAAGCTGTGGACAAGGAGTGAACAGCAAACTCCGCCCGAGGTTCCGCCTCCCACCCTATTTGAGAGAGAGAGTATCGACCGGTTGACCCGCCGGGCTGGTCCACTGGTAACTCGAAACCCCGTCCTTCTTGAGCTTCGTGACGAAATCCTGCGCCTCAGCCTCGCTAGCGAAGGGGCCGGTCAGCAGGCGGAAATTGCTGCGCCAGGGCGACAGATAAGGCTTGCGCGAGCGCAGGAGCGCAGGTGCTTCCTTCAAGAGACGGCGCCACTCGGTGTCCATGACGTCCTTGTTCGCCCCTGTCAGCACTTGCACCCAGATCCGGCTTGGATGGCTGGGGCCGGCCTTCTTGGCCTTGGCCTCTTGCGCCTCTTTCGCTGCAGCCTTGGGATCCTTGACCGGCTTGCCGTCCTTGCCCAGTTTCACCGCGTCCTTAGCCGAGGGCTTCTGTGGCTCCTTGGTCGGCACGCGCGAAACGTCCGTTGGCCCATCGGGCCGTTCGCCGCGTGGGTCGGGCTTGACGGCCTTGGCGGCGGATGCCGGAGCAATCCGCGTTATGTCGACTGCAGGGACCGAAGTGGCGCGCTCCTCTGGAGGAGGAGCGAAAGATTTGAACAAGGTTGCGAGGTCGCGCGCAGGAGGCGGCGTGTTGGCCGCTGCCGTCTGCACCTCGGGTGATGACGACACGGGCGCGACCGCAGCGGGCATTGCAACCTGAGCACCAACCGGGGCAGGCGCAGCGCCTGGCGCTGTTGCGGATGCCGTTGTCGGAGAAGCGGCAGTCGCAGGCGGGGGGACAGAAGCCGGTCCGACCTTGGCCAGATCAAACCCGCCCGCCGACGTGAGCGATGGTGCTGGCCGGCTATTGGCAGCACCAACGGGCGAAGCTGGTTGGGTAGTGGCCGTGGGACCCGCTCTCACCGGCGCAGCGGATGCAATTGCTACGCTGCTTGCCTGAGCAGGGGGCGAGGCCGTTGCTCGCGCAGGATTATTAGCTGGCGCAGCGGTCGGGTCCTGTTGGAAGCCGGGCCTTGCAATCGGGTTTGCCGATGGCGCGATCGTCGTCGTCGGTGCCGGAGTTGTCAGCGGCCTCGCAACCGGCGACTGGGCGGATGCCGATGGCGCCGGGCGAATGGGTGGAACTGCGGGGCGCACCGATCCGGGTGGTACATCGAGCGCCGAAAGCACCGTCGGTCGGGGAACGACCGGAGTCGTGCTTGACGGAGGATCGGGCCGCACTGCTGGCGCGGCGCTCGCATAAGTCTGGACCGGCGGCAGTTCAGCCGGCGGCGAGGTGCGCACTGCAGGACGGACAACGACCGTGGCAGATGCGGCACTGTCGCTCTTCCCGGGGCGACGGCGCTTTTCGCGACTGGGCTTTTCGCTGGCCGCGACGGAAGGGCCAAGAGGCGCACCTGCCGGAATAAGGCCCGCTTCCGCCGTGCGTGGGGCACGCGGGTTGAGCGCAGCATATTGCACCACGCGAGGATCATCGCGCCCGATGTCTGCTGCGCGGGGAAAGCGCCCGAAGTTTGCCGCAGCCGCCTGCTGCGCCGGAGTTAGGCGCGGCATATAGCGCAAGTAGGGCGCGATGCCCGATGCCAGATCCTGCGGCATCGAGGCGTAGGCAATGGCCACTGCTTCGTCCGGACCACCCGTCACCGCCATCGCGAAGGTGCGGGTGCGCCACGCTGCACGATCCTGCTTTTCAATCAGCGGGGCCAGCAGGGCCTCGGCCCCGCGCCGATCGCCCGATATGGCAAGACTCATTGCATAGCGGCGCGTGATCTCGTCATCCCCGCCCCGGCTCAGCGCAACCTGATACCAACGCTGTGCGCGTCCATTGTCCCCGACGAGATCGTAGGCGAGCGCCCGATCCGCAGCCATGGCAAAGGTATCGGCACCGGTTCGCTCTGCCTCGTCAAAGGCGCGGATGGCCTCAACGGGATTTTCCGCGACAAGCTGGGCCTTGCCAAGCAGGGCCTTGGTTCGGACATTGCCCGGCTGGACCTCGTCAGCCCGGGCAAGGAACCCGATCGCGGCATCGCTGTCACCCAGCTTCAACGCGGCGCTTGCCGCATCGAATAGGGCGGTAACATTCCTCGGATCGGCGCCGAGCCGAGCCAAAGCGGCATTGAGTTCGCGGCTGGGACTGGGGGCAGTAGACTGCACCACCGGGCGCGATACCGTCGCGGGGCCATCAGGATCGTCGTCCGCTTGGGCTAACGCCCGCGGCGACGCAGCGCAAAGCAGGAGCGCCAGAGCAAGCCTTAGACGCGATGAGCCCGAGAACTGCGCGATGGGGAGCCGATTCGTCATCCTGCCGCGCTCTTTACCGTCTTGAAGATGAAGCGGCGGCAACAAGGGCCGCCGCTTCGCAACTGGTTACTGGTTGTTCTGGCGACCGAGGAAGCGCGGAATGTTGAGCGAGCCGCCTTCATCGCCATCGTCGTCGCCGGTGGGCGCGCGGTTACCGCGCGAAAGATTGGCCATGCGCTCGAACAGGGTGCTGCCACCGGCAGGCTTTGCAGGCTCTTGCTCCGGCGTGCGACCAAGGCGGGGCATCTGGGGCGCAGGATCGGGCGCGGGCGCGGGTGCCGGCGCGGCCACTGGCGGTTCGGCAGGAGCCTCCAGGCCACCCAGAAGCAACTCTTCCGAGGCGGGTTCTTCCTGCGCGGCAGAAAGGTCCAGCGTCAGATCAAGCGGTTCCGGCTCGGGCGCCGCTGGCACTTCGGGCTGGACCTGCTCGGCAGCCGGCGTCCATGCCGGTTGCGCAGGCTCCGGAGCGGCGGGGGGCGGCGGCGTGTAGACCGGTGCCGCAGGCGCAGCCGTTGGCACGGCAGGACCGCGCGCACTGCTAGGAATCGAGACCGGACGCGACGCGATTTCGGCCTGCTCCTGGCTTTGTTCGATGCCGGTCGCGACAACCGAAACCCGGATCTTGCCATCGAGATCGGGATTGAAGGCCGAACCCCAGATGATGTTCGCGTTCGGATCGACCAGTTCGCGAATGTGGTTGGCGGCTTCGTCAACCTCGAGCAGCTTCATGTCGTCGCCGCCGATGATCGAAATGATCACGCCCTTGGCGCCCTGCATCGACACGCCATCGAGCAGCGGATTGGCGATGGCGCGTTCGGCCGCTTCGAGCGCACGGTTCGGACCTTCGCCCTCGCCCGTACCCATCATAGCCTTGCCCATCTCGCCCATGACCGATCGCACGTCGGCAAAGTCGAGGTTGATCAGGCCCGGCATGACCATGAGGTCGGTGATCGAGCGGACGCCCTGCTGCAGCACTTCGTCAGCCAGCTGGAACGCTTCCTTGAAGGTCGTTTCGGCCTTGGCCACCAGGAACAGGTTCTGGTTGGGGATGACGATCAGGGTATCGACGTGCTTCTGCAGCTCCTCGATGCCGCTTTCGGCCGAGCGCATGCGGCGCGTGCCTTCGAACAGGAACGGCTTGGTCACCACGCCCACCGTCAGCACGCCCTTGCGACGCGCCGCTTCAGCAATCACAGGAGCCGCGCCCGTGCCGGTGCCGCCGCCCATGCCAGCCGCGATGAACACCATGTGCACGCCTTCAAGCGCGCGCTCGAGTTCCTCGATCGTCTCTTCCGCAGCAGCGCGACCCACTTCGGGACGAGCGCCTGCACCAAGGCCCTGCGTGATGTCCGGCCCGAGCTGGATGCGGTTCTCGGCGATCGAATTGTTGAGCGCCTGCGCGTCGGTATTGACGACGATGAACTCGACGCCCTCGATCTGCGCGTTGATCATGTTGGCGATGGCATTGCCGCCTGCACCACCAACCCCGATCACCGTGATCCGGGGACGAAGTTCGTCAATTGCCGGCGGTCCGATGTTGATGCTCATAGTCGGTCTCCCAATCGGGTCATATGTCTCGCTGCTGGCCGGAACGCGCACCAAACGAGATTGGAAAGCTTCACATTAACCTGTTGCACAAGGCTGCGCGGCGAATCAAAGGCGCAGCAACCTTTTCCACAGGTTGCAACACCATGACGGGCCAACTTCGCGCCCCGAGAGCGCTGAACCGGGCCGAAAGCCCGTTCAGAAGTAATCCCTTACCGCCCGCATGAGGCGAATCAGCAGCTTCTTGCCGCCATATGCTCCGCCAACCGGATCGTTGGCTGGACCGATGGCGCGAATGTCCACCGGATCAGCCGCAGCAAACAGGACGAGCCCTACAAGGGTGGAGGAACTTGGCGTGGCATGGCCGGGCGGAAGGCCGAGCATCGTCGGCGGCGAACCTATGCGCACGGGCCGACCGAGCGCCGATTGCGCATAGTCGGCAAGCCCGGGAAGCTGCGCGCCACCTCCGGTCAGCACGACCTGCTGCCCGGTCTGACCAACAAAGCCCATCGACTTCAGGGACTTGCCCACCTCCTCGGTGAAGAAGCCCAGTTGCTGGGTAATGACCGAGATCAGCTCTGCCCGCGGAATGCGGTTCTTGTCGTCGGCATGACGAGCAACCGGACCGCCTTCGGGATCTCCCGGCGCGTTGACCGGGATCATCTCGCGATGGTCAGCAGGGCTGGCAATTGCCGAGCCGGACATGCACTTGAGCCGTTCGGCCTGATAGCGACGAATGCCGAAGGCCGAGGCGATCGCGTCGGTGATATCGCCCGAGCCGTACTGGATCACCTGCATGCCGAGCAGCATGCCCGCCGCATAGACCGATACCGTCGTGACCTCCGCCCCGAACTCGACCAGCGCCACGCCCAGTTCCCGCTCTTCCGGCGTGAGGCAGGCGTGCCCGGCGGCGACCGGCGATCCGACGACAGCTTCGACTTCAAGATGGGCGTTCTGCACTGCCTCCCGAAGATTGCGGACCGGCGCGCCATCGGCAAGCATCACGTGGATGTCGACGGCAAGCCGTTCGGCATGAAGGCCCTTGGGGTTGGGCACGCCGTGGGCGCCATCGAGCGTGTAGTGCGCAGGCTGGGCGTGAAGCACGGTGCGTCCGTCTGGCTGGATCACGCCACGTCCGGCCACCAGCAAATGCTCGATGTCGTCCTGTTCGATCCGCCGTCCGCCGACCTCGACCTCGACCCGCGCAGTGGTGCTGGCAAGGCCTGCACCGGCACAGCCGATCCAGACCTTCTGGATATCGACATTGGCCATCTTCTCGGCACGCTCGATCGCGTCGCGCACCGAATGGGTCGCCGCCTGCATGTCGGTGACATAGCCGCGCTTGATCCCTTGGGCGGCGCGGTGGCCGGAACCAAGAACGACCATCTCGCCCGTTTCCGAAAGCCCCGCGATCATCGCAGAAACGCGGAACGAGCCGATGTTTACGGCAGCAAAGACCTTGGTGATGCGGGGCGTTGCCATTGCGGTGGATCAGCCCTCGTCGCTCTTGGCCGCAGCCGCGATGCGCTTGGCTTCGGCCTTGGCCTGATCGGCAGCGCGCTTTTCCGCCGCAACTTCGTCGGCGTGCCCTGGCACGCGCATGTAGATGCGGTCGGGCGCGCGCATGTCGAACGCGGCGACCTTGCCTCCGAGCAGCCGGTTCACCCCGTCCATCCGGGCGAAACTCAGCAGCGCTCCGGCAGACTTCTCGTCGCCTTCAGGCAGGGCAAGAACCTGCCCCGTCTTGAACGTGAGGTTCCAGCGGCGATTGCCAACCCATTCGGCTTCCGAAACCTGCGGCTTCAAAGCAGGCGCGGCATCCAGCAGCCGCGTGAGGTCCTGAACACGCTGGCCGACGCCGAGGCCCGACAGCACGAGCATACCCTTGGCCTTGTCGAGCTTCACGGTCTCGAGCTCCACGCCGGAATCGTCAATCAGCACCATGCGGTCGGGCTTGCGCAGCACGGCATGCGGATTGCGCTCGACGATGTCGATCACCAACGTGTCGGGCAGCTTGCGCGAAACGCGGGCATCCTTGACCCACGGCAACTGGTTGAGTTCGTCGCGCAGCGCGGCGAGATCGAGCGTGGTCATCGCTCGATCGTTCTGGCCAAGCACACGCTCGTAGATGCGCTGCTCGTTCATGCGGTTGACGCCGCGAACCTCGAGATGGCTGACCTTGAACCCGGCATCGGACGCGATCAGCGCCGCCTGTTCGGACGCAAGCGTCGGGATTCCAGCCATGACCGCCACGGTCCACACGATTGCGGCTGCAGCCGCCAGAATCAGCGTCATGAGGATGCGGTGCAGCGTCTCCTCGCTGAACGGCAGCCAGTGCATCACGGTGTCGAGCACCGAACCGGTCTGCTGGCGCGCAGCCTGGACCTTGCGCTGCGTCGTCCGTGCGGCCGCTGCCCGCCGCACGCCCTTTCCGCCACGCTTGATCGTCTGCGCCATGGTTCAGGCCTTCTCCATTGCCTTGCCGGAGTCCTTCAGGGCCTCGGCGATGATCGCCTCGACCAGATCGGGATAGTCCATGCCCAGTGCCCTGGCCTGCTCGGGTACGAGGCTGAGCGGAGTCATGCCGGGCTGAGTGTTGACCTCCAGCAGGAACAGGCCTTCCACGCCCTGCTCGTCGTCCCAGCGAAAGTCGGAGCGGCTGGTGCCCTTGCAGCCTAGCAACTGGTGCGCGCGCAGGGCGATCTGCTTGCATGCCTCGGTGATTTCGTCGGGTATTTCGGCCGGGCAGATGTGATCGGTCATGCCGTCGGTGTACTTGGCGTCGAAATCGTAAAAACCGGACTTGGGGCGCAGTTCGGTGACGAGCAGCGCACGGTCGCCGATCACCGCCGTGGTCAATTCGCGGCCACGAATGAAGGGTTCCGCAAGAAGCTCGTCGAACTCCTGCCATGGCCCGCGCGCGTCGGCGCTGATCGGATTGCCGTAATTGCCGTCTGCCGTGACGATCGCGACGCCAACCGACGAGCCTTCGTTCACTGGCTTGAGCACATAAGGACGCGGCAGGGGATCGGCCTTGTAGAGCTCCTCCGTGTGCACGATTCGTCCGCCCGGCATGGGGATGCCATGCGGCACCAGCGCCTGCTTGGTGAGTTCCTTGTCGATCGCGATGACCGAGGTGGCGAGGCCGGAATGGGTATAGGTCAGCCCCATGATATCCATCAGACCCTGGATCGAGCCATCCTCGCCGGGCGTGCCGTGAAGCGCGTTGAACACGACATCGGGCTTGGCTTCAGCCAAGCGCAGGGCAACCTCGCGATCCATGTCGATCCGCGTGACCTTGTAGCCCCTCGACTCAAGCGCCTTGGCCACGCCTTCGCCCGACATGAGGCTGACGGGGCGCTCGCTCGACCAGCCGCCCATCAGCACCGCGACGTGGAGTTTTGAAAGCGTCACGGTCTGCCAATCCTCTTGATTTCCCATTCGAGCTCCACGCCCGACATATTCTTCACGCGCTTGCGCACTTCCTCGCCCAGCGCTTCGATCTCGGCACTGGTGGCCTCGCCGGTGTTGATCAGGAAGTTGGTGTGCTTTTCGCTAACCTGTGCGCCGCCCATCGTGAGCCCACGGCAACCGGCCTTGTCGACCAGTTCCCACGCCTTCGCGCCATCAGGGTTCTTGAAGGTGGAGCCACCAGTCTTGGAGCGCAGCGGCTGCGAAGCTTCGCGCGCCGCGCTGATACGGTCCATTTCAGCCTGGATCGCTGCGGGCTCGCCCGGATGCCCGCGGAAACGCGCGGCGACGACAATGGAGCCATCGGTCAGGTCGGAGTGGCGATAGGTATAGCCGAGTTCGGAGACCGGCAGCGTCGCCACCTCGCCCGATCGGATCACCACATCGCAATCGATCAGCACGTCCTTGACCTCGCGGCCATAGGCGCCGCCGTTCATGCGCACGAAGCCGCCGACAGTGCCGGGGATCGAGCGCAGGAATTCGAGGCCCGCGATGCCGTTGTCACGCGCAGTGGACGATACGAGAATGCCGCTGGCTCCGCCGCCACAGTTGAGCGTGACCTCGTCGACCTTCTGGACCTTGGCGAAAGCCTTGCCCAGACGAATGACGACGCCCGGAACGCCTCCATCGCGAACGATCAGGTTGGAGCCCAGGCCCAGCGCCATGACGGGCACGTCCGGTGCCAGGCCCGCGAGAAACTCCTTCAGGTCGGTAATGTCCTTGGGCTCGAACAGCCAATCGGCCGTGCCGCCGGACTTGAACCAGACCAACGGGGCAAGTGGGGCATTCGGTGTCAGCTTGCCGCGAACCGAAGGCAGCGCAAGAGTGGTCACCCCTTCCCCCTTTCACGCGCAATCGCGTCGGCAAGACCCGCTGCCCACTTGGTGATGTCGCCCGCGCCGAGGCAGACGACCATGTCACCGGGCTGCGCCGTTGCGGCGAGTTCCTTTGCCAGCGCGTCGGCCCCGGCTGTCAGATGCGCCGAGCGGTGGCCGCGCGCCTTGATGCCTTCGACCATCGCGGCGCTGTCCACGCCCTCGATCGGCTGTTCGCCAGCGGGATAGACCGGCGCGGCATAGACGACGTCGGCATCGTTGAAGGCGCCCTGGAAGTCATCCATGTGGTCGCGAAGGCGAGTGAAGCGGTGCGGCTGAACCACGGCGATGACCCGGCCCTGCACGCCTTCACGCGCGGCAGCAAGAACGGCGCGGATTTCCACTGGATGGTGGCCGTAATCGTCGATCACCGTAACGCCATCCACCTCACCGACCTTGGTGAAGCGGCGCTTGACCCCGCCGAACTTGCCGAAGCCGGTGCGGATGAGTTCGTCGGAAACGCCCATTTCCACTGCGACCGCGACCGCAGCGAGTGCGTTCTGGACGTTGTGGCGGCCCGGCATCGGCAGTTCGATGCCCTCGATGCGGCGGAACGAGCCATCGCGCTGGCGCAGCACGGCAGTAAAGCGATTGCCGCCAGGGATCGGCGTGACGGCTTCGCCGCGCACGTCGGCTTGCGCAGAGAAGCCGTAGGTCACGACGCGGCGGTCCCGTACCTTGGGGATGATCGCCTGCACTTCAGGGTGATCAATGCACAGCATGGCTGCGCCGTAGAACGGCACGTTCTCGATGAACTCGACGAAGGCCGACTTCACCTTGTCGAAGCTGCCGTAGTGATCGAGGTGTTCCGGGTCGATGTTGGTGACGACCGCCAGCGTGCCATCGAGCCGCAGGAACGAGCCGTCGCTCTCGTCCGCCTCGACCACCATCCACTCGCTGTCGCCCAGACGCGCGTTGGAGCCATAGGAATTGATGATGCCGCCGTTGATCACCGTGGGGTCTATGCCCCCGGCATCGAGCAGGCAGGCGACCATCGAGGTCGTCGTCGTCTTGCCGTGCGTGCCAGCAACCGCGACCGTGCTCTTCAGCCGCATCAGTTCGGCCAGCATTTCGGCGCGGCGTACAACCGGGATGCGGTTTTCCAGCGCAGCGACGACTTCGGGATTGTCGCGCTTCACGGCGGTGGAAGTCACAACCACAGCCACGCCATCAACGTTCTCGGACTTCTGCCCGATCATCACCTTGATTCCGCGCGAGCGCAGGCCATCGACGACATAGCTTTCGGCCATGTCGGAACCCTGCACAGAATAGCCCATGTTGTGCATGACTTCGGCAATGCCGGACATGCCGATGCCGCCGATGCCGACGAAGTGGATCGTCCCGATCTCGGTGCCGACGCCCTTCATGCCAGATGCTCCTGCCCCGCAGGCGCAGCGCTGCGCGTATCGACGCGGATCACGTTCATGATCGGCTCGCCCCCGAAGCTCTCGACCAGATCGGCAAGATCGCTGACGGCGTTGGGCAGGCCACAGTTCCACGCGGCATGCGCGGCATTGGCAAGGGTATGCGGGTGCTGGGCCATGGCCTGAATCTGTTTCGCCAGTTCCTTGGGAGTGAAGCCGGTCTGCCGGATGGCACGGGCGCCGCCCGCTGAAACTATCTCGCGCGTATTGGCGGCCTGATGGTCATCGGTAGCGATGGGCAGCGGCACGAGGATCGCCGGGCGGCCCACCGCTGTCAGCTCGGCAATCGTCGAAGCGCCGGCGCGGCCGATGAACAAGTGCGTTCCCGCAAGGCGCGACTGCATATCCTCGAAATAGGTGCCAAGTTCAGCCGGGATCTCATGCGATGCGTAGCGTGCGCGGACGGCTTCAAGGTCTTCGGGACGGCACTGCTGCGTTACCTGCAAGCGATGGCGCAGTGCGGGCGGCAGCATGGCAAGGCCATCGGGCACGACCTCCGAAAGAACCGAAGCGCCCTGGCTGCCACCGGTCACCAGCACGCGAAACAGGCTGTCCTCGGTGAACTCGGGGAACGGTTCGCCGCGCAGTGCCAGCACCTCTGGACGCACCGGATTGCCGACGCGGTGGACCTTGCCCCAAAGCTTGGGATCAAGCCGATCCACTTCTCCGTAAGCCGTCGCAATGGCGTCCACACGCTTGGCAAGGAAGCGGTTGACCCGGCCCAGCACCGCGTTCTGTTCGTGGATCACCGTGGGGATCTTCGCCGAATGAGCCGCCAGCAGCGCTGGCAGTGCGGGGTAACCGCCAAAGCCGATCACGCACGACGGCTCGAAGCTTTCGAACAGGCGCAGAGCCATCGCCCGGCCCTGCCAGATCGCGCTCAGGCCCTTGAGCAGCGCCACCGGACTCTTTGCCAGACGCCCGGCCGGAAGCACGTGCGCCGGCATGAAATCAGGCTTGCCGGGGATCTTCGCGCCGCGCTCGTCCGTAACCAGAGCCACGTGGTGGCCGCGGCGTTCCAGCTCGACCGCCAGCGCGAAGGCCGGAATAAGGTGTCCGCCCGTGCCGCCCGCAGCGAGCACGTAATGCCGAGAAGCGCCACTCATTTGCGCACCAGTTCCGTAACGTCGAACTTCTCGCGCGAAAGGTAGGGGTTGCGCCGCGTGATCGCGAGCAGCAGCCCGACGCCCATGAGCAGCGCGATGGTGGACGATCCGCCGTAGCTGATCAGCGGCAAGGTCATGCCTTTCGAAGGGAAAAGTTGCAGGTTCACAAGGATGTTGATGAACGCCTGTCCGACCAGCTGCGCGGTCAGCCCGGCTGCCGCGAGGATGGTGAACAGATCGTCCTCATCAAGCAGGCGCATCAGCACGCGCAGCGCGATCGCGCAATAGATCGTGACGATCACCGCGCAGGCGATCAGCCCGAATTCCTCTCCGACCACCGAAAAGATGTAGTCGGTGTGCGCTTCGGGCAGCGCATTCTTGCGACTGCCGAGCCACAGGCCGGTCCCGCTCCACCCGCCGTTCATCAGCGTGCGCATGGCAAGGTCGACCTGGTCAAACTCGCTGCCACCCGAAATGAAGTTGTCGATGCGGTGCGTTGCGTTCGGGTAGAAGAAGTACGCGGCAATGACCACCAGGATCAGCCCGCCCATGGCGTAAAGGATTTTGTTGACCGACAGGCCCGAGAGCAGCGCCAGCACGAACCACACGCCGCCGAACAGCATCGTGGAACCGAAGTCCGGTTGGGCCATCAGCAGGATGCCGACCAGCCCCATGATCGCCACGGTGATGGGTATGACGGGAATGTTCGGATCGCGCACCCGCCACGACAGGATCCAGGCGAGGGCGATGGCGAAACCGGGCTTGAGAAATTCCGAAGGCTGCAGGCTGAAGCCGATCCACAGCCAGCGTTTCGCACCCTTAACCTCGCTGCCGACAAGCGGCACCAGCACCAGCGCAAAAATCATCGCCGCCGCGAGCAGGATGGCCCCGCGTCGAGCCGCCTCCTTGGGCAGGACAGACGCAAAGAACATCGCGACCAGCCCCACCGCGACCCAACGCAGGTGAATCCAGAAGAAGTAAAGATCACCGAGCGACTTCTGGTTCGTGGAAAGGCGATGCGCCGAAGCAGGGGAAGCAGCAGCGACGGCGATACAGCCGATCGTCACCAGCGAGAGGATCAGCGTCAACAGCACCCGATCGATCTCGCGCCACCAGATCAGCAGTTCGCTGCGACGGCTGCGGCGAAAGCGCGCACCGTGGCCGACCACGCGCACGCCGCCATCGGGCATGGTGGTGGTCACAAGGCGTGTCGGAGTTGGCGTCGTGCTCATGACCCGGTTCCTGGCGGACAGGGTGCCTCGCGATCCTCGATCAGCGCTTCGACGATCTGGCGGAAGCTGTCGCCCCGCGCCTCGAAATCGCGGAACTGATCGAAGCTGGCACACGCTGGAGAGAGCATTACCACGTCTCCGGGTTGCGCAGCTTCCATCGCCTGGCGAACCGCATCGCACATCATCTCGCTGCGGGTGACGGGCATGAGCGGTTCAAGAAGTTGCGCAAACATCGGACCGGCCTCGCCGATCGTATAGGCTGCGACGACATGGTCGAAGTAGGGCGCGCACTCGTCGAGATTGTCGCTCTTGGGCAGGCCACCAAGTATCCAGTGGATACGCGGGTAGGCGCCAAGCGCAGGCGCGGTCGAGGCGGGATTGGTGGCCTTGCTGTCGTTTACGAAAAGGACGCCGTTGGCCTCGGCCACGCGCTCCATGCGGTGCGGCAGGCCGACAAAGCTGGCCAGCGCCGGACGCCATACGTCTTCGCCGATGCCGAGCTGGCGGGCGATCTCAACCGCAATCGCAGCATTCTGCAGGTTGTGCGGCCCCTGCAGCGAAGGCCATGCCGCCTGTCCTTCCAGCGCATCGGGCTGAACCACATGGACGAAGCCCACGTCGTGCGTGGCCGAAGTCTCGCGCGCGATCTTCAGGGTGTGCTCGTCCCCGCAACCGAACACCGCGTGATGGCGCGACGACTGCATCCGGAACAGCCGCGCCTTGGACGCAGCGTAGCCATCGAAGCCATCGTAGCGGTCGAGGTGATCAGGGCTGAGGTTGATCAGCGCGGCGACATCGCAATCGAGGCTCTGCGTCAGGTCGATCTGGTAGCTGGAAAGCTCGAGCACATAGACGCCGCCTTCGGGCAGCGGCTCCTGCCCAAGGACCGGCAGGCCGATATTGCCACCAAGCCGGGCCTGCAGACCTGCCGCCTGGCAGATGTGATGGACCAGCATCGTGGTGGTCGACTTGCCGTTGGTGCCGGTGATGCCGACGACGCGATGCGGCGGCAGGTCGGCGCGGGCTTGCGCGAAAAGCTCGATGTCGCCGATCACTGGCACGCCGAATGAAGCGGCATGGGCAGCAATCGGATGGCGGTTAAGCGGCACGCCGGGACTGACCACCACGCCCGCAAATCCGGTCAGGTCGATCGACAGTGGATCGGCAATGGTGCAGCGCCCTTCGTAGGCGGCGCGCGGTTCCTCACGGCTGTCCCACACGGTGACCTCCGCCCCGCCTGCCAGCAGCGCCTCGACGCTCGCCTGCCCCGAACGGGCAAGGCCGAGCACGGCGAAGCGCTTGGCCGTGAAGGCGGGCGAGACGATCATCGCACCTTCAGCGTGGCAAGGCCGATCAGCGCAAGCACGATCGACACGATCCAGAAGCGGATCACGACAGTCGATTCCTTCCAGCCGAGCTGCTCGAAGTGGTGGTGGATGGGTGCCATGCGAAACACGCGCTTGCCGGTACGCTTGTAGACCGCCACCTGCACGATGACCGAGACGGCTTCCATGACGAACAGTCCGCCGACAATGGCCAGCACGATCTCGTGATGCGCCGCGACCGCGATCACGCCCAGCGCGCCACCAAGCGCAAGGCTGCCGGTGTCACCCATGAACACAGCCGCCGGGGGCGCATTGAACCACAGGAAGGCAAGACCCGCCCCCATCATAGCGGCGCAGAAGATGGCAAGTTCGCCGGCGCCCTTCACGTGCGGAATGCCGAGGTAGGTGGAGTAGTCCACACGGCCGGCAAGATAGGCGATAATTGCGAAAGTGCCGGCCGCGATGATCACAGGCATGGTGGCAAGGCCGTCCAGACCGTCAGTAAGGTTCACCGCATTGCCCGCGCCAACGATCACGAAAATCGCAAACAGATAGTAGAACGGCCCGAGCGGCACATAGAGATTGCTGAACAGCGGAACGTAAAGGTGCGTTTCACCAACCGCCAGCCACGCGGCGATCCCGGCCACGACGAACTCACCGGCGAGGCGCACCTTGGCAGGAACGCCCTTGTGCGCATACTTGGTCACCTTGTCGTAGTCGTCGAGAAAGCCGATCAGGCCGAAGCCGAGCGTCACGACCACGCAGGACCAGACGAGGCGGCTGGTCACATCCATCCACAGCAGCAACGACAGCGTGAGCGATGTGACGATCATCAGACCGCCCATGGTCGGCGTACCACGCTTGGCGAGGTGTGACTGCGGGCCGTCCTCGCGGATCGGCTGCCCCTTCCCCTGGCGCACGCGCAGCATGTTGATGAAGCGCGGACCGATGATCAGGCCGATCATCAGCGCGGTCAGCAACGTCGCGCCCGCGCGGAACGTCTGGTAGCGGATGAGGTTGCTGAATCCCTCAAAATGCAGCCACTCGGCCAGCTGGTAGAGCATTCACCGTTCCCTGGTGGTGAGCGAACGCACGATCGCGCCCAGTCCCACCGAATTCGACCCCTTCACGAGGATCGCATCACCCCCGCGCACACCGTCGGCAGCCAGACATTCCGCCGCTTCCGAAGCCGTCTGCACATGCGCCACATCGATTTTACCGGCAAGCGACAACGCCCCGCTTTTCCCCAGCGCGTCAGCCAACGCCGCCATTTCGGCGCCTACCAGCACCAGCCTGTCGACCTTGCCCTCAGAAACGGGGCCTGCCAGCTCTGCGTGATAGCGTGCCTCGGCCTCGCCCAGCTCCTTCATCGCGCCGAGAATGGCAACGCGGCGGGTGGCGGGCGTCGCGCCCAGTTGGCGCAGGGTGACGGCCATGGAGGCAGGATTGGCGTTGTAGCTTTCGTCGATCAACAGGGCCTTGCCAGAGCCATCGCCACCAGTAGCGGCAATCTCGTGGCGGGCACCGCGCCCGGCGAGGCCTTCCATCTCGGCCAACGCCAGTCCGGCAGCGCCCAGGTCGCCGCCGATCGCTTCGACAGCAGCCATTATGGCCAGCGAATTGGCGACCCAGTGGTCGCCCGGTTGCGAGATCGTGTAGCAGACCTTGCGTCCAGAAAGGTCCGCCGTCACCAGGGTTCCACCGCCCGGCGCCGCCACGGCATCGACAAGGCGCGCGCCTGCATCGGGATGTTGTCCGAAGCTGACCACCCGTCCCGCATGCCTTGTCGCCTTGGCATGGAGACGTTCGTAGTGGCGGTTGTCGCGCGGGATGATGGCGACGCCGCCGTGTTCGAGACCTTCGAAAATCTCCGCCTTGGCATCGGCAATCGCTTCTTCACCCGAAAAGTGCCCGATGTGGGCAGGCGCTATGGTGGTGACGATGGCGACGTGGGGACGGACCAGCCGGGTAAGTGCGGCCAGTTCCCCTGCGTGGTTCATGCCCATCTCGAAGACGCCGAAGCTGGTCCGCGCGGGCATCCGCGCAAGGCTCAGCGGAACACCGACGTGATTGTTGTAGCTCTTTACAGAGCGGTGGGCGCGGCCCCTGCTGGCACGGTCGAGTGCCGCATAGAGCGCTTCCTTTACGCCGGTCTTGCCTGCGGAACCCGTGACGCCGATGATGCCGGCATCGACGCGTGCACGCGCCGCTCGGCCAAGGTCCTCGAGCGCGGTCATCGTATTACCGACCAGCACGTGCGAGCCGAACGTCGCATGTTCGACGACCGTGCCTGCCGCGCCGCGCCCGTATGCGCCCTCGAGGTAGCGGTGACCGTCCGAAGCTTCGCCCTTCAAGGCAAAGAACAGGTCGCCTTCCACCACCTCGCGGCTGTCGATCTCGACACCGGAAACCGCGAATTTCGCACTGGCCCGGCCACCTGTCGCCGCAGCGATTTCCTCGCTCGTCCAAAGCGCAAGACCCGCCGCGTCGGACGGGTCCTCTGGCCATGCGATCAAAGCGGGGTGGGCGGTCATGTGGTGCACTCCCTGGCGACCTGAACATCGTCAAACGGCAGGATGCGGACAGCATCGCCCCTGCCCACGATCTGTCCCTGTTCGTGCCCCTTCCCTGCAACAAGGACAATGTCTTCACGGCCTGCCTCGGCAATGGCCGCAGCAATGGCGGCGCGACGATCCCCGATCTCGCGGGCCTTGCCATCGCAGCCGGCCATGACTGCGCGGCGGATATCCGCCGGATCTTCGCCGCGCGGATTGTCGTCGGTGACAACCACCAGATCCGAGCCGGCACAGGCTGCACGGCCCATCTCCGGACGCTTGCCGCCGTCACGATCGCCACCGGCACCGAACACCGTGATCAGGCGGCCCGAGGTATGCGGCCGCAATGCGGCTATCGCGGCCTCGATGGCGTCCGGCGTATGGGCATAGTCGACATAGACCGGCGCCCCGGCTCGATTGATCGCCGCGCGCTCCAGCCGCCCGCGTACGGGCTGCAACCGTCCAAGCGCGTCGAATACCTTCGCCGCATCGGTCCCTGAAGCAATTGCCAGCCCTGCCGAGACCAGTGCGTTCGCGGCCTGATAGGCCCCGATCAGCGGCAGGTTGATCTTGCGCGCCTGGCCTTCGAACGCGATTTCGAGCGTTTGCCCCAGTTGCGTAGGGGTACGGGCGAGCAGGCGGATGTCGGTCCCCTGCTCGCCCACCGAGAGCAGCCGCAGACCCCTTGCGCGGACGTGCTCCACTGCCCGTCCCGACCATTCGTCGTCCATCCAGACGACCGCCGTGCCGCTCTCTTCCACGACATGGTCGAACAGGCGCATCTTGGCCGCGAAATAATCGTCCATCGTCGCGTGGTAATCGAGGTGGTCGCGGCTGAGGTTCGTGAAGGCGCCTGCACCGACACGCAGGCCCTCGTTGCGGTACTGCGAGAGGCCGTGGCTGGACGCTTCGTAGGCAACATGCGTCACGCCCTCGCGGGCAAGGCCGGTCATGTTCGACAGGAACGTCACGATGTCCGGCGTGGTCAGTCCGGTGGAGACGCTTTCGTCCGCCGTTGTCACGCCGAGCGTGCCAATCGATGCAGCAGAATGGCCGGCCATGCGCCAGATCTGCCGCGTCATTTCGACCGTGGACGTCTTCCCGTTGGTCCCGGTGACGGCAACTACCGTCTCGGGCACGGGCTGGAAGAAGCGCGCAGCCAGCGCGGCAAACGCGCGGCGCGGCTCTACATCGGCAACGTGCACCGCCCCTTCGACCTTCGCCCCCGGACGCGCGACCACGGCGACGGCGCCTGCCTTCACGGCGTCCGCAATGAAGTCCTCGCCATTGAAGCGGGTGCCGGGGAAGGCGCCGAAGATCGTGCCCGGCGCGACCTTGCGATGGTCGATAGCAAAGCCGGTGACGTTTGCATCACAGTTCTCACCTGCGAAACCCGCTGCTTCGAGGATCGCGCCGAGCTTCATTCACCATCTCCGTTGCCGACCAGCGGCGACAAGTCCGAAATGTCGATATCGCGTGTATCGTCGGGAACGACGCCGAGGAACGGCCCGATGCGCGGAACGACGCGGCCGACGATTGGCGCGGCGTTCCATGCGGCAGTGCGCTGGTACGATGTCGCCGCCGTTCCCTTCGGCTCGTCGAGCATGGCAATCACCACATAGCGCGGCTTGTCCATCGGGAAGGCGGCTGCAAAGGTCGCGACGAGCGAAGTGCGGTTATAGCCGCCCTTCCCGCCGGGCTTTTCCGCCGAGCCGGTCTTTCCTCCGACGCGATAGCCCGAGGCATTGGCGCTCTTGCCGGTGCCGTCCACGACGATCATGCGCAGAAGCTGGCGCATGCGGGCGCTGGTCGAAGCCTTGTAGACGCGGCGGCCTTCAGGGATCTGCGTCGGCTCACGCTTGAACAGCGTTGCCGGTCGCCAGATGCCGCCGTTGACCATTGCAGCATAGGCTGCTGCCAGGTGCAGCGGCGTCACCGCGATGCCATGGCCATAGCTGACCGTCATCGTGGTGATGCGCGCCCAGTCGCCGTTCTTGTTGGTGCCGCGCGGCCAGAGCGGGAAGCCGCGCGCCGGCAGTTCGATATAAGGCCGCTCGTTCATGCCGAGAGCAGCCATGGTCTTCTTCAAACCCGGCCCGCCAAGCTTGTCGGCTACCTGCGCGGTGACGATGTTCGAGGAATGGATCAGCGCCTCGGGCACGTTCAGCGAAGCGCCGAAGCTGTGGCTGTCGCGGATATGAAAGCCCCCGATCGCCAGCGGCTTGTCCGACGGGTAGCGCACTGAAAGGTCGGTCACCACACCTGCGTCAATTGCCGCAGCGATGCTCAACGGCTTGAAGGTGGACCCAAGTTCGTAGACCTGATTGGTCACCTTGTTGAACACGAGGTTGTTGAGCGCTTGGTCAGAACGGTTCGGATTGAACGAAGGCAGCGATGCCAAGGCCACGATTTCCCCGGTGTCGACGTCAAGCACAATGCCTGCCGCGCCCTTGGCCTCGGTCTCCAGCATGCCGCGACCAAGTTCGTCCTCAAGTGCGCCCTGTGCCCGCATATCGATGGAAAGCGCCACCGGCTTGCCACGCCGGGCAGGATCGAGCAGTTGCTTCTCAAGCACCTGCTCCATGCCGACATGGCCATGGCCTTCACTGTCGACATAGCCGAGCACGTGTGCGCCAAGCGATCCTTGCGGGTAATAGCGTTGGTTCTCGCGCGGGAATTCCAGCGCAGGCTCGCCCAAGGCAAAGATGCGGTTGGCATCCTCCGGCATCACACGCTGGCGCAGATAGCTCGGCTTGTCAGACTTCAGCCGCCGGAGCAGGTCGTTGTAGTCGGCGTCGGGGAAGATGGCGACAAGCGCCTTGGCCACCTCTTCGGGCGACTTGACGAGCGGAGTGCCGTTTTCGCCGAATGCCTTGGGATTGTACCACAGCGCATAGGCCGGGAACGCCCGCGCCAGCGGAACGCCATTGCGATCGGTGATCTCGCCTCGCGGGGGGAGCAGCGCTTCGGCCAGTGAACGACGCTCAGGGGAGCCTTCGAAAAAGCCGAGTTGGGCGATCCTTGCGAGCGCCGCGAAGCCAAAGAACAGGATGAAGCCCGCCACCACCAGCGCACGGACCTTGGCCTCGACCAGCGAGCGCTGGCGGACGTTGGCCAGCAGGACGCGGCCGGAAGCAATGGCGGCGGAGGCGGTGAGTGCATTCACCGGGCTGCCTTAGCCTCCTTGCCCTTGGCGGCGCGAGGGGCCGAACTGGACTTCGCCTTGCTTGCGCCTGACTTATCCGCAGTTGCGACAGCTTTGGACTTGGCAGCGGGCTTACCGGCCGGTCGCGCGTCAGATTTCGCGGTCTTTGCCCTCTCCTTGGCAACAACGCCCTTGGCAGCAGCGTCCTTGGCAGCAGCCTTCTGCGCCACCTTGGGCTTGGCCGACGTCGCGGACTCGGACTTGTCCTTCTTGGCCGGGCGCTCCTTGTCCGAAGCCGTTTCCTTCCGCACCGGCCCGCGCGGGCGGGCGTCAACGACCTTGCCAAGGCGGTCTTTCAGCGTCTCGACCGCTTCAGCATGATCGACAGTGCGCGCCGGACGGTCCTCGTCGCCGTCGTCGGCAACGGCCTTGCTGTCATTGCTGGCCAGCGCCTTGCCCGAAAGCGGCGAAACCATCGCCGGGAACGCGGCGGAAGCGATCACGCTGTCATCCACGCTGGCGACGCGGATCGGTGCGGGCGCATCCGGCGTGGCCGGCACGCTCAGTGCGGCAAGCTGGCGCTCGCCTTCGAGGTACTGGCTGGCGTTGGGCGCGGCGTAGCCGAACTCTACATCGTTCCAGGCTTTCAACTGCTGCTGATTGGAGCGCGTCTCGAATTCCGTCTCGAGATACATCTTCTCCTGCTTCAATGCGACGATGCGCGCTTCGGCATGATGGATCTGGCTCCGCAAGGCATTGACCCGGAATGCCAGCGCCACGACCAGCGCCAGGCACAAGCCCAGCAAGACCACCCAGCCAACCGAGCGAAGACGGCTTGTCGTCGAGATCATGCCGCAGCCCTCCCCGCAAGATTGCGTGCTGGCGCGGAAGTGCGCACGGCCCAGCGCAGCGTGGCGGAACGGGCGCGCGGGTTGCGCTCCTCTTCCTCGGGCGTCGGACGGATGGCAGCCGAGGGCTTTTCAAAGACCGGTTCGACCTTCGAGGCCATTTGCGGCAGGTGGCGCGAGCCGGCTGGCACGGCGCCCGCGGCCTCGCGCAGGAACTGCTTGACGATGCGGTCCTCGAGGCTGTGGAAGCTCACCACCGCGATACGTCCACCGGGGACCAGCACCTTCTCCGCCGCAGCGAGGCCCTCGATCAGTTCGTCCAGTTCGCCATTCACGTGGATGCGCACCGCCTGGAAACTGCGGGTCGCCGGGTCCTTCTGCGCCTTGGGGCCCTTGATGTCCGGGCGATAGCCAAGCGCCTTGCGTACGACTGCGGCAAACTGGCCGGTGGTGGTGAGAGGACGGGCGGCCACGATGGCGCGGGCAATCCGGCGCGATTGGCGTTCCTCGCCGTAGCGATAGAGAACGTCTGCTATTTCCCCCTCGTCCGCTTCATTCAGGAAATCCGCCGCACTTGGACCGTCCTGTGACATCCGCATGTCTAACGGTCCGTCCGACGAGAACGCAAATCCGCGCCCCGGCTGATCGAGCTGCATCGAGCTCACGCCGATGTCGAACACGACGCCCTGAACGCCCGCAATTCCGGCCTCTGCAAGTCCTTCCGCAAGTTCGGAAAAGCGACGGGGATGCAGAACGAGGCGCGGATCTTTTCCACAGGTTTCTCCCCAGAGCCTTCCCGCCGCAATCGCATCGGGATCGCGGTCGAAGGCGTGAACCGTCGCGCCCGATTCCAGCAGGCGCCGGGTGTAGCCGCCCGCGCCGAAAGTCGCGTCGACGATCAGATCGCCCGGCTTTGCATCAAGGGCCGCCACGACCTCTTCGAGCAGCACGGGAATGTGCGGGACTTTTGGCGCTGCGGCGGTCACTTGCGCTTCCCCTTTGCAGCTTCGGCCATCTTCGCTCGGCAGCCAGCCTTGGCGCTGGCCCAGCCATCGCCCTGCTCGAACAGGATCTGCGGGTTCCAGATCGTAATCTGGCGGCCGCCACCATGGAAATAGAGGCCATCCTCCACCTGGCCGAGTTCGGACAGGTACTCGGGCAGGACGAAACGGCCGCTTTCATCGAAGCTGACGCGGGTAAAGCCGTAGGCCTGCGCTTCGGCCATATCGCGGTCGAAATCGAGGCCGAGCCGGAGCTTCTTCTCTTCCTCGCGATCAATCTCTGCAGCCAGTTCGTCCAGGCGGGACAGGCCGAATCCGGTCAGACAAGGCAGGCGGGGGTGCTTGTCGAGGCAGAGAACGCGCTGGTTGGCGGAAGCTGCGTAGATGTCGGAGCGGAAGTCGGCAGGCAGGACGAAGCGGCCTTTTTCGCCACGCGGCGAAAAGCCTTGTCCCACCAGATTTACCGGCCCTCCCGCCACGCTGGACACCCCGCTCGCGGACAAAGCTCCATCGCTCGACCCCGCGCCAACGCGCGTTGCCGACTCATCCCCCGCGGATGCGATTGGAGTTCGTCCCGATAACCCACACTACTAACGCGGGACGGGGCGGGCGAAAAGGGGAAAATGCGGGAAAATGCGGACTAGCTATGATTCCGTAGCATTTTCTCTACATCTTACTGCCTGAGTAACCATGACCTGCTGCAAAGGTAATCGCGCAGATGCGGGCATTTTGCCGAAGTCCTCGGCCGTACTTGGCACCTTGCCCGTAGTTTCCCGCGAACAAAAAGGGATCACTGCGCCATCGCCCCTTCGAGCAGGCGTTGAAGCTGGACCGCCCGCCGATCCCCATCAGCCTCCGGCTCCAGAAGCGCGGCGTCGGCAACAAGCGTTGCTTGGCCCTGGCCGATCCCGCAACGCGCAATCAGACCGTCCCTTGCAATCACGCAGTTCGCTTCGTGCCCGCCCGGGATTGCCTTGAAAGTGCCTGCCAGATTGATCGGCAGCCCCTCGCCCGCACTTTCCCGCAGACCACCGGGTTGCCTGTCGTCGAATTGCAGTTCCAACCCCCAACGCGCCAGGATCGGCGAAACCAGCGCCACGTCCTGCGGGCGGCGTCGGTCACCCAGCGCAAATGCGCTCTCCTGCGTCAGCAAGGGATCAACGAACATCAGCAGGTGACCGCCTGCCCGCAGCCAGGCATCAAGCGCAAGATTCTCCTCCGGCACCAACGGGCGCGGCTGCGCCACGACCAGCAAGTCGACTTGTTCGAGCTGAAGCAGCGTATCGAGCGCGATCACCTTGCCCTTGGACTCCAGCACGGCGCGCGCCCAGTGCGGCGCGGCTGGCGGGTCGATCATGTCCTTGATATCGTCCGCCTCGTTCCACACGATCGGCAGGCTGGTAAACAGGCCCACGGTCCTGTCAGGGGCACGCTCGGCGGAGAACGCCCACCAGCCCGCCAGCGCGACAACCGCTGCCAGCACGGCAAGAGCGATCCGGCGATGCACTCAGTTCTTCGGCGCGTTAACCGAAGGGGCCGGGACCGAAGGGGCCGGAGTCGGCGCGGGCGGAGCGGGCGAGATCGTGACGGTCGGCTTTTCCTTGGCCGTGACCGGCAGTTGCGGAGCCACCCCCATGTCGGCCAACGGGTCCTTCGCCGATGTCTCGCTCGCCTCGACCTTCGGCGCAGCGGTATTGACCGCGCTCGCGTCGATGAACTTGGCCCGATCCATGATCACGTTGGCAAGGCTGACCAGCAGCAGCATCCCGGCGAGCCCGAACAGCCCGACCTGCAGCCGATGAACTGCCTGCGCCCGCAATTCGCGCGTGGTCGGCGGCACATGGGCCAGTGCGCTGGCAGCGGCAATTTCCGCCTCGGTCGGGGCGGATGCCTGCTTGCCTGCGGGGAAACCGAACAGTGCCATGACCGCAGCCTAGCCTATTGCTCCAGCCAAGGGAACACCGGCAGCCCCTTGGCCTTGAGCCACTCGGGATTGTAGAGCGACGAAAGGTAGCGGAAGCCAGTATCGCACAGGATCGTCGCCACGCGGCTGCCCTTGCCAAGCTGCCTGGCCAGCGCCACGGCACCCGCCACGTTGATCCCGCTCGACAGGCCAAGGCACAGCCCCTCATCGGCCAGCAGGCGCTCGACCCAGTAAAGCCCTTCCTCGTCCGAAATGCGGAACTGCGTGTCGATCGGTGCGCCTTCGAGGTTCGCGGTGATGCGCCCCTGGCCAATGCCCTCGGCCACCGAGGAGCCCTCGGCCTTCAGCTCACCATTGGCGTAATAGTTGTAGAGCGCCGCGCCGTGCGGATCGGTCAGGGCGATCGTTATGTTCTCGTCGAAAGCCTTGAGCCCCAGGCCCACGCCCGCGATCGTCCCGCCCGTGCCCGCAGCACAGGTGAAGCCGTCGATGCGGTGCTCCATCTGCTCCCAGATCTCGGGCGCGGTGCTTTCGATGTGAGCGCGGCGATTGGCGATATTGTCGAACTGGTTGGCCCAGACCGCCCCTTCGGTTTCCTCGGCAATCCGGCGCGAGGTGTGGACGAAGTGGCCGGGGTTGGAAAACGGCGCCGCCGGCACCAGCACGAGTTCTGCCCGCAGCGCCCGCAGGGTGTCCATCTTCTCGCGCGATTGCGTTTCGGGCATGACGATGACCGACTTGTACCCGCGAGCGTTGGCCACCAGCGCAAGGCCGATGCCGGTATTGCCCGCCGTGCCTTCGACGATCGTCCCGCCGGGCTGCAGCACGCCCCGCTCCTCGGCATCGCGCACGATCCACAGCGCAGCGCGGTCCTTCACCGAAGCACCGGGATTGGCGAACTCGCACTTGCCGTAGATCTCGGCGCCTGCCGCCTCGCTCGGCCCCTTCAGCAGGACGAGCGGCGTGTTGCCGATGAGCGAAATGGTATCGGGTGTAATCGAAGGTGCAGTCATGGTCCCCGAGTTAGGGAGACTTTGCACGATTGCCAACGAATTTGCGCTTTGCGACGTGCAAGCCCTGCTCGCTGCGTTATTCGCGCCCGGCCCGGATAGCGGCACCGCCCGCAAACGGCGCAACGGCCAGCGCCACAAGGCTGCACGCGCCCAGCAGCAGCAAGCCCCCCTCGCCCCCCGGTTGCAGCGATCCCGCGCCGAAGATCAGGAGCGGCACAGCCAGAGGGATCGCGAGCAATCCGCCCAGCGCCGAACCTGCCCGCAACCCTGCCGTCAGCGCCGCGATGGTAACGCCGATCGCCGCCAGACCGGGCGTGCCGAGCAGCAGCCCGACTTCCACCGTCCACAACTGTTGGCCATCAAGGCCGAGCAGCCCTGCCGAGATCGGTGCTGCCAGCATCAGCGGCACGCCAAAGCTCAGCCAGTGCGCCAGGATGCGCACCAGGAGCAGCGCCTCCTCGGCAATGCCGCGCAAGGCCCACTGGTCGAACATGCCGGCTTCAACGTCCGGCTCGACCAGGCGGTCCAGCGGGAGGATCGCCGCAAGCAGCGCCGCAACCCAGATCACGCCCGCACCGGTCCGTGCCAGCAACCGGGCATCGGGGCCGACGGCAAAGGGAAACAGCATCGCCACAGCAAGGAAGAACAGCAGCGGCAGAACCGCTCCACCGCGCCCTTGGCTCCCTCGCGTCAGCAGCACCAGATCGCGCAGGAAGATCGGAAGAAGCTTGGCGATCACGGTTGGAAATCCAGCAATTCGATCACCTTTACCGCGTCGAGCGAAAGCGGCTGGTGCGATGCAATGATCACCGCCCCACCGGCATTGCAATGCGCCTTGATCGCCGCCTGCGCGATGCACGACCAGTGGGTGTCGAGCCCGTTGAGCGGCTCGTCGAGCAGCCAGATCGGCGCGCCGCTTGCCGCCACGCGGGCAAGGGCCGCCCGCTTGCGCTGCCCCGTGGAAAGATAGCGCACCGGAACGTCAAGCAGGTCGGCCAGCCCGAAATCGGCGTTGCCTTGGGGGGCACGGTCGATCCGCTGCCAGAACGCCAGCGCCTTCTCGAGCGGTTCGTGGCCGTCCAGCGCCAGCCGCTCATCCGAAAGCGCAAGCGCACCATGACGCTCAACCGACCCCATGAACGGCCGCAGCAATCCGGCAAGGATGCGGATGAGGCTCGACTTGCCGATGCCGTTGGGGCCGGCAAGATGGACGACTTCACGCGGCGCAAGATCGAACGACAGCCCCCGGAACAGAACCCGGTCCCCGCGCCGGCAGGCAATATCCGTGGCGACGAGACCGCACTCTTGCATGGCGTGGGACTGCATGGGAGGGGCTTGCATGAAATCGGGCGATAGGGGAAACGGCGGCAACTGCCAAGGATGCCAAAGGACCAAGCATGACCGTCGCCCGCCTGACCGACACTGAACGCGATTCGCTGCTGGCCGAACTCCCCGAATGGCAATTGCGCAGCGACGGCCTCGCCATCACCCGCACCTTCCGCTTCGGCGATTTCTCCGAGGCCTGGGCCTTCATGAACCGCGTCGCCCTCTACGCCGAAAAGGCTGACCACCACCCCGAATGGTTCAACGTCTACAACCGCGTCGAGGTGACGCTGACGACGCACGATGCCGATGGCCTCTCGGCACGGGATGCCGCCATGGCGCGGGCGATGGAAGGCTTTCTGTGAAGCTCACCTCACCGAGCAATTGGTTACGGCATGGCTCGGCCGCGCTACTCATCTTGCTATCGGTACAAGTTGCCCGTGCCGAACCTCCCACTTGCGCTGAGAATGTCGCCTCATTTCAGCCCAAGACGGGTGTTGTGGGATCGGCAGAGACGGCAAAGTCAGTGGCCATGATTTACCTGAAGCCCGTTTACGGCACCAAACAGATTGAAGGGCAGCGACCCTTTAAGGCTACGCTGCGCGACGGTGTCTGGACAGTGACAGGCTCGCTACCAAGAGGCTGGGATGGCGGCGTCGCACACATCTCGATTTGCCGCCGGAACGGCAAAGTTTTGCGCATTTTTCACGACAAGTGAGCAATTCATTATCAGAAGGGACGTGGCGCCGCTACTTCCCCAAAGGCCTCCCGCCAGACCGCATCTGCTTGCGCAAAGCCCCCGGCATCCAGCGCGAGGCGAACGCGAGCCGCCGCGCGGTCTTGCCGACCAAAGTGTGCACCTTGTCTCCATGCACCGCCGCCCACGCCGCCTCGGCGACTTCGCTCACCGGCGTGATTTCCAGGCCCGCGCCGCGCACGCGCGTGCGGATGTCCTCGTTGCTGGCGCGGTTGGGGGCGTGATCCAGCAGAGGCGTTTCGATGAAGCCCGGCATCAGGCTGCGCACCTTGATGCCGTACTCGGCCCATTCCCCGTCGAGCGATTCAGTCAGCGCCCTGACGCCGAACTTCGTGGCGGAATAGACCGATGCCCCGGGTGAGCCATAGATCCCCGCCGCGCTGGCGGTGTTGAGCAGGCACGAACCCGGCGCGCTCGCCCTGAGCCACGCGAACGCCGCCTGCGCGCCGAAGATCACGCCCTTGAGGTTGATGTCGAGGGTGCGCTCGATCTCCTCGGCCGTCAGATCGACAATGCCACCACCGATAGGGATGCCGGCATTGTTGAACACCACCTCGATCTGCCCGCCAGCCGCCTTGGCGCAATCGGAGAGCGCCATGTCCCATGCCGCGCGGTCGCGCACGTCGAGACGGTGGCAAGAACTAAGCCCGGCGGGAAGCTGCGCTGCGGTTTCGGCCATGCCGGCCTCGTTGATGTCCGCGATGCCGACAAACCACCCGCCTTGTGCAAAGCGCTGCGCCACGGCGCGGCCGATGCCCGAAGCGCCACCGGTGATGAAGATCGTCTTGCGCGCCATTGGCACCCCCTGCTCACATTGTTGTCAGCAAGACATTACAGCGCCGGATTGTTATAGCAATGCCAGGTGAAGATCGCCGCCGCGCCGCGATGCGGCCGCCAGCCCTCGGCCAGAGCACGCGTCTCCTTCTCGCTCGGCCGTTCCGCAAGGCCGAGCAGCTTGCCAAGGCCCACCTGCACCGCCAGATCGCCCGCAGGCCAGATATCGGGGCGCCCTTCGGCGAACAGCAGGTAGATCTCGGCCGACCAACGTCCGATGCCCTTGATCTTGACCAGTTCCGCAATCGCTTCTTCGTCGTCCGCTGGCAGCGCATCAAGATCGAGTTCGCCCGATATCACCAGTTCGCACAAGGACCGCGCATAGCCCTGTTTCTGGCGCGATAGCCCACAGGCGCGCAAGGCGTCGAAGTCGGCGGCAAGCAGGTCGTGCGGAGGAATATCCTCCCCCAGCAGTGCCTCGAGCTTGTTCCACACCGAAGCAGCGGCGGCCACGCTGACTTGCTGGCCGACGATGGTGCGCAGCAAGGTGCCATAGCCGGTCGAACGAATGCGTGGCTCGGGATATCCGACGCGGCCAATGGCACTCGCCATGGCGGGGCTGCGGGCGGCGATGTACTCGAGTCCTTCGCGTAGCGCCTCTGCCGTCAGTCCCACCCTAGTTCTCCGCAACAGTGTTTTGGCCGGATCGACAGTTGCCAAAGCCGAAATGGCGCGATAGCAGCCCCGTCCAAAGGCGAACAGGGGGCGCGGGTCTTGCGTTGGTGCCCGTCGCCGCATTTGGAGAACGAACGATGCCGAAGATCGTGGTTGTCAATCGTGCGGGTGAAGAGAAGACGGTAGAGGCCGATGCCGGCCTTTCGGTGATGGAAGCGATCCGCGACAATGGCTTCGACGAGCTGCTCGCCCTGTGCGGCGGCTGCTGCTCCTGCGCCACCTGCCACGTCTACATCGACCCTGCATTCGCCGACAAGGTTGCGCCGATGAGCGAGGACGAGAACGACCTGCTCGACAGCTCGGACCACCGCAACGAAACCTCGCGCCTTTCCTGCCAGGTGCAGATCACGGGCGACCTCGACGGTCTTCGCGTCACGATCGCGCCGGAAGACTGATCTATCCGGCCTCTGCGCCGCTTGAAGGGCCCGCCTCCAGCAGGAGCGCGGGCCTTTTTCATGTCAGCCGCACCGGTGAACGGCAATGTTGGACCACCCTTTTGCAGAAAGTGGATCGCTTCGTCGATTTTTTGGGGAACGGTTTCGCGCCTCAGGCGTACCGCGGCGCTTCTGCGCCTGCCTGGCGGCCTTTGTGGCATGCGGCAACGCATCATCCATGCGATTTGGGTAGTTACAGGGGAAATTAAATTACTCCATATCGAAAGTTATTGGCATACAATTCCATTTTGTGACAAAATGTTTCAATGCGAAATTTCTCTAGGTTTTTCATTGCGTTGTCACATGAACACCACACTAACTATCGTTTAATGTGAAACTACGTGTTTCTGGTTTGAAAGCGCAGCTTGGCCTCGTCAGACAGGCGCCTCTCTCGCATCCATACCCCGGCTGACCGCAAATGCGGCGGCATATGGACTGGGCGCGCGGGCCTGTCGTCGTTCCCCACGGCGGCAGACGTTCAGGACAAGAGGACTGCCACGTGAACATCAAGTATCTCTCCGCGCTCCGTTCGGGCGCGACCCCTCTGGCGATCGGCATGGCGCTGGTCTCCACCGCAGCCTTTGCGCAGGATGCGGCCACGACGGCTGCACCGCAGAGCGTCGACTGCAGCACCACACCGGATGATCCCAGCTGCGGCGACACCCAGGCGATCGTCGTCACCGGCTCGATCCTGCGCCGCACCGACACCGAGACCGTCTCGCCGGTCACCACGGTGACGCAGGAGAACCTTGATCAGCGCGGCATCTCGACCGTGCAGGAAGGCCTGCAATCGCTGGCGGCCAACAACGGCCCGGCGCTGACCAACTCGTTCACCGCCAACGGCGCGTTCGCGGCCGGTGCCTCGGCGATCTCGCTGCGCGGCCTTTCGACCAACTCGACGCTTGTGCTGTTCGACGGCATGCGGGCGGCCTATTACCCGCTGGCCGATGACGGTTCGCGCAACTTCGTCGATCTCAACACCATTCCGGACGACATTGTCGACCGCGTGCAGATCCTGCGTGACGGCGCCTCGGCGGCTTATGGTGCCGACGCCATCGCAGGCGTGGTCAACATCATCACCAAGCGCGAATTCAAGGGCGTGCGCGCCCGTGGCGAAGCCGGCCTTTCCGATCGCGGCGATGCCTCGCAGTATCGCCTGTCGCTGACCGCCGGCGTGGGCGACATCGACGAGAACGGCTACAACGCCTACGTCTCGGGGTTCTACTACAAGAGCAACAAGCTCATGAACCGCGATCGTCCTTATCCGTTCAACACGGACGACCTGCGCAACGTATGTTCGCCCGATGATGAGTGCGGCAGCGATGACCGTATCAACTCGCCTACGGCAACCAGCTTTACCGGTGCCGGTGGCCCCCTGATCGTCCGCCCTTACGATCCCACCAACACCACGCCGCTCGGCCGCTTCCAGCTGCTTAACAATGTCGGCTGCGACAGCCCATACACTCTGACGCCCGCACAGCTTGCGGGAGCGTCGAACGCTGCACAACCGTTGCAGACCTGCACCGTAGACCTCACCCGCAAGTACGGCGTGATCCAGCCGGAAATCGAGCGCTGGGGCGTCTCTGCCCGCGTCACGGCGGCCCTCAGCGACAGCATCGAAGGCTATGCCGAATTCAACTTCCTGCAGAGCAAATCGGCCTACACAGGCCTGCCCGAAGCGATCTCGCGCAATGCTAACGCTGGTATCCTGTTCCCAGGCTTCTCAACGTCGAACAATGCAGCCAGCCGCGCGCCCGGTTCGTTTGCGCTGACCCTGCCGGTCTATGTCTGCGCCAACGGTGTGGGCGACGCTAGCGGCCTCAACACGGGCTGCAACGCCACCAACGGCACGCTCAACCCGAACAACCCGTTCGCCGGTGCCGGACAGCTTGCCCGCATCCAGGGCCGTCTGTTCGACCAGCCCACCTACAATGAAACCCGCAGCCGGGCCTATCGCGGTGCGATCGGCATCAAGGGCGACCTTACCGATAACATCAACTTCGACTTCGGCGCGACGGCGATGCACGACGACCTGCGTCGTACGCAGAAGGGCTATGTCTACATAGCCAACCTGCTGACGGCCATCGCGCGTGGCACGTACAACTTCGTTGACCCGACGCAGAACACGCAGGAGCAGAATGACTTCCTGCGTCCTACCCAGATCCTGAACGCCACCTCCGATCAGGTCCAGTTCCAGGGCACGCTCGGTGCGGATCTGTTCGAACTTCCGGGCGGCAAGTTGCAGGTCGCAGTGGGCGCAGGCGCCCGTTACGAAGCGGTCGACGCGCCTTCGGGTAACCCTGACTACTTCGGCCCGACGCAGCGCTACTTCACCCTGAACGCTTTCGGCACCAAGGGCAGCCGCTGGGTCTATTCGGGCTTTGCCGAAATCAACGCGCCGGTTCTCGACAAGGTCGAAATCAACCTCGCCGGTCGTTACGACAAGTACTCGAGCGGTCAGAACGCATTCAGCCCCAAGGCCGGCATCAAGTTCAAGCCGGTCGACGAACTGCTGATCCGCGGCACCTGGTCGAAGGGCTTCCGCATCCCTTCGTTCGGTGAGGCAAACGCCCTTCCGACAACGGGCTTTGTGACCAACGGCGCTGGCATCTTCAACGATGCCTACCTTTCGCAGTACGGCTGCAATACCGGTACCACCACCGACGCCAACCCGAACGGCTACAGCACCTGCCCGACCTACATCCGCTCCGGTTCCTATGGCCAGACCACCCTGGCCTCGCCGAACCTGAAGCCGGAACGGTCGCGCAGCTTTACCGCCGGGTTTGTGTTCGAACCGGTGCGCAACTTCACGCTGTCGGTCGACTACTACAACATCAAGAAGACCGGCGTGATCACGCAGCCCTCGAACGCGCCTGCACTCGAAGCCTATTACACCGGTCAACCGATCCCGGCGGGCTACACCGTGATCGCTGATGCTCCCAGCCCCGACTTCCCGAATGCGACGCCACGCCTCGCCTTCATCCAGTCGCAGCTGATCAATGCGAACACGCAGACCGTCTCAGGCCTCGATTTCCAGATCGACGGCCGGATCAACCTGACCGACAATATCCGCTTCACCAGCCATCTCGAGGCCAGCTACATCATCAAGCTGGAATCGGACCTGACCAACAGCGGCGGTGGCTTGGAGCGCTATGACGGTACGCTGGGCAACTTCAACCTGACCGCAGGTTCGGGCACGCCGAAGTGGCACGGCTACTGGCTGAATGGCCTGCAGTTCGATGACAACCTGGAGATCAACACCACAGTCAACTATTTTGGTGGCTACAACCTCTCGGCGATGGATCAGGGCGATCTCTACAAGGACTGCGGCCAGAACCCGGGCTACAGTCCGACCGGCTGCGACATTCCGCGCTACATCACATTCGACCTGCAGACGCGCTTCAAGGTCAACGACCGCTTCACGCTGTCGCTCACCGCGCTGAACCTGTTCGACAACATGCCGCCAGTGGATGTCGTGACCTACGGCGCGCACCTCTACAATCCGATCCAGGGCGGCCAGGGCATTCTGGGCCGTTACTTCAAGGTTGGTTTCCAGGCTGATTTCTAAAGGTCTGGTGCCACGTGTCCGACTTGGGGGCAGCATCGCAAGATGCTGCCCCTTTTTTTGCTCCCGAAGGGCACGCGCAAGAACGCTCCCGCTTTCGCGGAGGCGTTTTTGGAAGTCGGCGCTAATGGAATTAGAGGCGCAGGCCTGCGGTTTCGTCGAGGCCGGCCATCAGGTTCAGCGACTGCACTGCTGCACCGCTGGCGCCCTTGCCCAGATTATCGAGCAAGGCAACCAGGCGGGCCTGTTCGCCGTCGGCGCTGCCCATGACGTGAAGGGCAAGACCGTCCCATGGTTCCATCGCAGCGCGCAGCAGCATCTCGCCGTCGGCAGGAAGATCCTGCGCCACGGCGACCACCCGCGAGCCGTCATAGAACTGCGTGAGAGCAGCGCGCAGCAACTCGGCTGGCACGTTGCCGGGCATGACGCCCAGCGGCAGCGGAATCTCGACGACCATCCCGCGATGGGCATTGACCACCGCCGGGCTGAACAACGGGGCGATTGCCGTGCCGGTGTAGCGCTGCATTTCGGGAATGTGCTTGTGCCCGAAAGTCAGGCCGTACCCTCGCCAGGCGATGTCGGCCTCAGCCTCGAAGCGGCCGATCAGCGCCTTGCCGCCACCCGAATAACCGGTCACCGCATTGCAGCTGTATGGCCAGGCGGCGGGCAGCAGGCCGTTGTGAACAAGCGGGGCGAGCAGGCCGATGAATCCCGTCGGATAGCACCCCGGATTCGACACCCGCTTCGATTCCGCGACGGTCTCGCGGCCGACGATTTCAGGGAATCCGTAAGTCCAGCCGTCAGCCACGCGGTGTGCGGTCGAAGCGTCGATCACCTTTGTCCGGTCATTGCGGATCATCGCCACGGCATCGCGCGCAGCGTCATCGGGCAGGCACAGGATCACGACGTCGGCGTCATTGATCGCTTCGGCGCGCGCGGCATCGTCCTTGCGGCGGGCATCATCGAGTGCGATCATGGCGAATTCGCTGCGCCCGGCAAGCCGCTCGGCGATTTCGAGGCCGGTGGTGCCCGCAGCACCGTCGATGAAGACCGATGTGGTCATGCGCAGGCCTCCAACTGGCTCATCTCGACATAGCCGACGAGCAGATCGGATTTCGCCTGCCCCCAGGCCCAGCCTCCTGCCATGTCGAGAACATCGAACACTTCGCCGGCCACCAGGGCGCGCAATTCCGCCCCATCCTGCTTGCCCGCAGCACGCAGCGCCGTTTCGGCCTTCACGCCATGCGCCATCGGCACCGCGTAATGCGGCACGAAGTATTTTCCGGCGAGCCCGATATGCGCAAGATCGCCGCGCACCGGCAGGTGCGGCTTGTCCGAACGGTCAGCAGCGCGCGAAAGCTGGAGCTGGCCGGTGGGCAGTTCGATGGAAAGAGGCATGGCTTCGACGGTCAATTCAGGGGTTCCCCGCAGCAGGAAAGCCGGGCGATTAGCGGCGCTCGCGTCATCAGGCAAGCTATGGTGCACTTGCCCGCTCCCTCAGCCGTAGCGCGCCTTGAGCAGCCCCCACGCCGCACGCAACCCCAGGGCATCGCCGCCCTTGGGTCGGCCGGGCTTTCCAACAGGGCGCCAGGCGAAGGTATCGAAATGCACCCAGTCGATCCCCTCGCCGACAAATCGGTCAAGGAACAGTGCGGCGACACTCGCGCCCGCAAATCCGTTGGCCGGCGAATTCTGCAGGTCGGCAACGTCGGATTTGAGGTACTCGCGGTAGCCTTCGTGCAGGGGGAGTTGCCAGCAGGGGTCGTCGAGTTGCCGCCCTGCCTCGAGGAGTTGGGTGGCAGTTGGACATTGCCGCGCGAACATCGCCGGGAGGTCCGGCCCCAGCGCGACACGGGCTGCGCCGGTCAATGTGGCGAAGTCGATGACGAGTTCGGGCTTCATTTCAGTGGCGCGAGTCAGCGCGTCGCCGAGCACGAGCCGCCCCTCGGCGTCGGTATTGGTGATCTCGACCGAAAGCCCAGCGCGCGACCGGAGGATATCGCCGGGACGGAACGCGTTGCCGGAGATCGCGTTTTCGACTGCAGGAACAAGCACGTGCAGCCGGACCTTCAAGCCCATCGTCATGATCAGACCGGCCAGGGCCAGCGCGTGAGCCGCCCCGCCCATGTCCTTCTTCATCAGCGCCATGCCGGAGGAAGGCTTGATGTCGAGCCCGCCCGAATCGAAGCAAACCCCCTTGCCGACGATGGCGACGCGCGGGTGCCTGGCATCGCCCCACGTCATTTCGATCAGGCGCGGAGCATGGCTGCGCGCCGCGGCACGGCCGACGGCGTGGACCATCGGGTAGTCGTGCTCGAGCGCATCGCCCGAGACAACGTGGACTTCGGCATGGTGGCGCTTGGCCAGCGCGCGGGCCTCGGCTTCAAGCTGCAGCGGCCCCATGTCCTCGGCGGGCGTATTGACGAGGTCACGGACCATGAGGACGGCCGTTGCCTCGGCAATCGCGGGCTCGATCAGCGCAACGTCCTTGGTCAGCAGGATGCGCGGTTCGGCGTCCTTGGCGTCCTTGCGGTAGCGGTCGAAGCGGTACTGGCCGGTGATCCAGCCGTGGAGCGCCTTGCCGGGCTCCCCTCCTGCGCGGCGATAGGTACCGCCGGGGAGCACGTCGGCGAGCTTGGCCATGCACCACGAGGACAGGTCATCGATATTGGCGACGCCCGCCACGGCGAACCATGTGTCGCCATCGGGGACAATCGCGTGCTCGTATCCGCCGCCTTCGAACTTCTGCGCGGAAAGGGCAGCGCGCTGTCCGGCGTTAAGCCCTTTGAGAAAGTCGGGCAGCGTTGCCTTGTCGACGAGGTGGAGCGCCGTTGCCGGCTGGCCGCGATCGGGCTGGATCAGTGCTTGTCTGTCGGTCATGCTGCACAAGGACATGCCGCAGAGCGCGGCACGTTGCGAGAGGAAATTGCCTGATGCGTGTGCTGTTTCTGACCCCACTGGTGCTACTGGCCGCCTGTTCGGGCGAGAAGCCCCCTGCCCCGGCGCCGAGCACCAATGCTCCCGTCGCCGCGCCGATGCCGCCGGAGCCGCCTGTACAGACGCCGGTCACCGCGCGCGAGGTGCACGAGAAGAACGAGCTCTATGAATTCGACTATTCCTATCCGGCGGTCGCGGGGGCGGTGCCGGAACTGAAGGCGCTGCTCGACAAGGAACTGGAAGAAGCGCGCCGCGAGCTCAAGGTGCAGGCGACAGAAGGACGCAAGGCGGCCAAGGAGAGCGGCTTTCCGTACCATCCCTATACGCATACCGTCGAATGGAAGGTGGTCACCGACTTGCCGGCCTGGCTCAGCCTTTCGACGGTGGTCGGATTCTACAGCGGCGGGGCACACCCGAACTACGTTTACGACACGGTGCTGTGGGACAGGATCGCCGCCAAGCGCCGTGCGCCAGTGGACCTGTTCACATCGAAGGAAGCGCTGCGCGGGGCGATCCGGGCGCGGTTCTGCGAGGAGCTCGATCGCCAGCGCGCCAGGAAGCGCTCTGGTTCAGGCATGGGAGATATCCCGGAGTTCAGCGACTGCATCGATCCCACCGAGCAGACCGTGATCCTCGGCTCCTCGAACGGCAAGGCGTTCGACCGGATCGGCATTCTCGTCGCGCCTTATGCTGCAGGTCCCTATGCCGAGGGGGACTATGAAGTGACCCTCCCGGTGACGCAGAAGGTGCTTGATGCTGTCAGGCCCGAATTCAAGGCCGCGTTCGTCGCAAGATGAAATGCCCTTAGTCCGGTTCTCGCAATTTGCCGGTTTTGTCGCTACATGGACGGCATGACCGAATATCTGACTGTTGAAGACCACGACGTTTTGCTGCGCGACGGCACGATCAAGCTCCACGGCCCCGCGGGCTTCGATGGCATGCGCAAGGCCGGCCGGCTTGCGGCCGAGATCCTCGATGCGCTGGCCCCCCTGGTGGTGCCCGGCGTGCGGACCGACTACCTTGATGATGTGGTGCGGCAGATGACACTCGATGGCGGCGCCGTGCCGGCGACGCTTGGCTATCGGGGCTATACCCATTCGTGCTGCATCTCGATCAACCACGTGGTCTGCCACGGCATCCCTTCGGACAAGACGCTGAAGGACGGTGACATCGTCAATATCGACGTCACGCCCCTGCTGGATGGCTGGCACGGCGATACGAGCCGGATGTACCTCGTCGGCGACGTGCCATTGAAGGCAAAGCGCCTGGTCGACGTCACCTACGAGTGCCTGATGATCGGCATCGAGCAGGCAAAGCCCGGTGCGCGGCTTGGCGACATTGGCGCGGCGATCCAGGCCCATGCCGAGAAACAGCGTTACGGCGTGGTGCGGGAATTCTGCGGTCATGGCCTGGGCCGGCTCTTCCACGACGCTCCGGAAGTTGTCCACGCCGCGCGCGCCGGGACCGGGCCGGAGCTGAAGCCCGGCATGTTCTTCACGATCGAGCCGATGATCAACCTGGGCAAGCCGGGCGTGAAGATCCTCGACGATGGCTGGACGGCTGTGACGCGAGACCGCTCGCTCTCGGCCCAGTTCGAGCATTCTATCGGCATCACCGAGGACGGCTGCGAGATCTTTACCGCAAGTCCGAAAGGCTTGGACAAGCCGCCTTACTCAGCTTGACGATATAGGGCCTGCCCAAAAATAAGGCAGCCCCTGCGTAAAAAATGTGCATGATTTGAACAATGCCGCGCAATCTTGCGCATGGAAGCCTTGCGCATTCGATTCAAATCTTGCCGAGCCCCTGATTTTACGGCTTTCGCGTTGCAGCGCGATAGCCTAGTGCTTGCCCTCAGCGCGTGGCACGATTCTTGTAACGTCGTTGCCACACACGGGATAAATTGCCGGAACGCCGACCTTGGCGGTCCGGCCCGCGTTGCAGGGGTCTGAACGACGTGAAAAAGGTCGAAGCGATCATCAAGCCCTTCAAGCTCGATGAAGTGAAGGAAGCGCTGCACGAGATTGGCGTATCGGGCATCACCGTGACCGAAGCGAAGGGCTTCGGCCGCCAGAAGGGCCACACCGAGCTCTATCGCGGTGCCGAGTACGTCGTCGATTTCCTGCCCAAGGTGAAGCTCGAGGTCGTGGTGGGCGACGCGCTTGTCGACCGTGTGGTCGAAGCGATTGCTGCCGCAGCACAGACCGGTCGCATCGGCGATGGCAAGATCTTCGTGATCCCGATCGAGAGCGCCCTGCGCATCCGTACCGGTGAGCGCAACGACGACGCTATCTGATCAGAACGACATGACAAGTTTGATGCCGCGGCGGGCCTGACCCGCCGGGCAGCATAGCGGGGGTGGGCCTGTGGACGGGCAAGCCTCCAGACGACAACCACCCCAGATACCCTCCGGAGCTCTCCACCGGAGGCAATGAAGAAGAAGGACCAGCGATGGCAACTGCAAAGGACATCCTCGCCCGCATCAAGGACGAGGAAATCGAATGGGTCGACCTGCGCTTCACTGACCCGAAGGGCAAGTGGCAGCACCTGACCATGGTCTCGACCGTTCTCGGCGAAGACGAACTGGAAGACGGCCTGATGTTCGACGGTTCGTCGATCGAAGGCTGGAAGGCCATCAACGAGTCGGACATGATCCTCAAGCCCGACCTCGACTCGGTCTATGTCGATCCGTTCTCGGCCTCGCCGATGCTGATCATCAACTGCGACATCGTCGAACCTTCGACCGGCGAACTCTATGGCCGTGACCCGCGTTCGACCGCCAAGCGCGCAGAAGCCTTCGTCAAGTCGGCCGGTTTCGGCGACACTGTCTACGTCGGTCCGGAAGCCGAGTTCTTCCTGTTCGACGACGTGAAGTTCTACGACGGCTACGACGGCAACGGCTTCCGCATCGATGACATCGAGCTGCCAACCAACTCGAACAAGGACTACGAAGGCGGCAACCTCGCCCACCGTCCGCGCGCCAAGGGTGGCTACTTCCCGGTCGCTCCGGTCGACAGCTGCGTCGACATCCGTGGCGAAATGGTCCGCACCATGATCGAGATGGGCCTGCCCTGCGACAAGCACCACCACGAAGTGGCCTCGGCCCAGCACGAACTCGGCCTGACCTTCGGCACCCTGGTCCAGACCGCCGACCGCATGCAGGTCTACAAGTACGTCGTGCAGCAGGTCGCCCATGCCTATGGCAAGACCGCGACGTTCATGCCGAAGCCGATCAAGACCGACAACGGCTCGGGCATGCACACGCACATCTCGATCTGGGAAGCTGGCAAGCCGCTCTTCGCCGGCAACGGCTATGCCGGCCTGTCGGAAATGTGCCTGTACTTCATCGGCGGCGTCATCAAGCACGCCAAGGCGCTCAACGCCTTCACCAACCCGACCACCAACAGCTACAAGCGTCTGGTGCCGGGCTATGAAGCCCCCGTTCTGCTGGCCTACTCGGCCCGCAACCGTTCGGCCTCGTGCCGCATCCCCTATGGCGCCGGTGCCAAGGCGAAGCGCGTCGAGTTCCGCTTCCCCGACGCTATGGCCAACCCTTACCTGTGCTACTCGGCACTGCTCATGGCCGGCCTCGACGGGATCAAGAACAAGATCCACCCGGGCGAAGCCATGGACAAGAACCTGTACGACCTGCCGCCGGCAGAACTCGCCCAGGTTCCGACCGTGTGCGGCAGCCTGCGTGAAGCGCTGGAAAGCCTCGAAGCCGACCACGACTTCCTGCTCCAGGGCGGCGTGTTCACCAAGGACCAGATCGAAGCCTACATCGAACTGAAGTGGCCGGAAGTGATGCGCTGGGAAACCACGCCGTCGGCCGTCGAGTTCGACATGTACTACTCGCTCTAATCCAAACGATCAGCGAGGATTCGAAGGGGCGTCCGGGAAACCGGGCGCCTTTTTGGTTTGAGGCACCGCCTGCAGCGGTAAACGCACGAGTTTATGATTTTATCCACAGCGCACGAACTTTTTGCGACGAAGCGAGACGAGCTGTGATTGCGGCAGGATGAACGGAAGGGCTCAGGACTCCTCGAATCCGCCGAAATCCTTAGTGATGCTGCCCATGATAAAGAACGCGGTCGCAGCATTCCTGGCATTCTTCGCAGTCGTCGCTCTGCCGACCGCTGCCCAGGCCCGCCTCCAGTGCGTGACCTACGCCCGCCAGATTTCCGACGTTCAGATCAGCGGCAATGCCCGTGACTGGTGGAGCAATGCTGCGGGCACCTATGACCGTGGCCAGCAGCCAAAAGCCGGCGCCGTCCTCGCCTTCAGCGGCACGCGTGCAATGCCCTACGGACACGTTGCCGTTGTCCGCAAGGTCGTCGATGACCGCCACATCCTGATCGACCACGCGAACTGGTCCGGCCCGGGCATGGTCGAAAAGGGCGTAATGGCGGTTGACGTTTCGGCCGCTGGCGACTGGAGCGAAGTGCGCGTGTGGTACGCTCCGACAAAGTCGGTCGGCCTGCGCGCCAGCCCGGCCCACGGTTTCATCTATCCCCGCACCATGACGGCAGACGCGACGAAAGCCACCTCGGCCAAGGGCTGACCTCCCCTGAACCCGAAAAGAGATTGCCGCCGTCGAGGCGGGAATTGCATTTGCAAGTTCAGCGGCGGGACTGCACTCTTCCCAGAAAGGGAGAGCTGCCCATGCCGTTCCGCCGTACCATCATCGCCTCGGCAGTTTGCCTGATCGCGACGACCGCCGCAGCGGCCGATCTGATGAGCGACGCACAGGCCGAGCAGCTTTCCTCGGCCATCTTCAATGACATCGTTGCAGGCAAACCTGCCTCGGCCATCGACAAGGCTGATGAGCTGATCGCTGCGTTCAATGTCCGCCAGGCAAAGCGCGCCCACGCATGCGCCGAATCGCAGGAACAGGCTGAGGCACTGGCGAAGAAGAACGATGCCGAAGTGACGATGGAGCTCACGATCGTCGGCCCCGCGTGGTGCGACGGATATTTCTACAAGGGCTATGCGCTGATCGATCTCGGCCGTGGACGCGAAGCGCTGCCGTGGCTGCAGCTGGCGCATGACCGCGCGCCGCTCAATGCGCACTACACCAACGAGCTGGCGGAATGGTTCAAGGCCCAGAAGGACTGGAAGCGTTCCTTCGGCTTGTTCGAAGAAGCGCTGAGGTCGGCTGAGACAGCACCGGACGGCCAGCGCGCATTATACAAGGCACGAGCGCTGCGCGGCATGGGCTTCAACAAGATCGAGATGGGCCAGCTCGACGAGGCAGAGACGCTTTTCAACGAATCCCTGACCTATCAGCCTGACAGCCCTGCAGCCGCCAACGAGCTCAAGTACATCAAACAGATACGCGGCGAGCCCAACACCTGATCAGGCAGTTCGGCGCTTTTCCATTGCTGCCGGCTCCAGCAGGGCACGCGCTTCGTGCAAAGGCATGGCCTGCCAGAACAGGTGGCCCTG
The DNA here is from genome assembly GCF_001556015.1 of Novosphingobium sp. CCH12-A3. Taxonomy (NCBI): domain Bacteria; kingdom Pseudomonadati; phylum Pseudomonadota; class Alphaproteobacteria; order Sphingomonadales; family Sphingomonadaceae; genus Novosphingobium; species Novosphingobium sp. CCH12-A3. The sequence goes on from NZ_LSIA01000292.1 coordinate 42,570, forward strand.
AATCATCTGGCATCCGGCGGCCTGCACCAGCGCGCGCTGCATCGGGGTTTCAACGCCCTCGGCGACGACTTTCATGCGCAAGGTGTGCCCGAGCGAAACGATTGCACGCAGAATCGAATGGGCATCAAGATCGGCTTCGATGTTCTGCACGAACGAGCGGTCGATCTTGATCCGGTCAAACTGGAACGAGCGAAGATAGCTCAGCGATGAGTAGCCGATCCCGAAATCGTCGAGAGCAATGCGGAAACCGCGATATTTCAAACCCTTGAGCACGTCGACCACGTGCTCGCTGCGATCCAGCATCACCCCCTCGGTCACCTCGAGCACAAACCGGCGCGGATCGGCGCCGGTTTCGCGCACCAGTCGGTCGATCTCCGGCAGGAAGTCGCTCGCCATGATCTGCAGCGGCGAGAGGTTTACCGAGATGTCGCAATCGGGCCAGTCGCGGCAATCCTCGAAGACACGGCGCAAGACCCATTGCCCCAGCGGCATCATCAGTCCCGCCTGCTCTGCAATCGGCACGAACAGGCCGGGACGGATCGGCCCGCGCTCGGGATGGGTCCAGCGCAACAGCGCTTCGAAGCCCTCCACGGCACCGTCCGCGGCATTGACGATCGGCTGATAGGCCAGGGCCAGCTCATCGCGATTGATCGCGCGGCGCAGCTCCATCTCCATGTCCCGCCGCAGCTTGACCGAAGCATCCATGTCGCGAGTAAACCGGCGATAGCGCGCCCGGCCCCGCTGCTTCGCCCGATATAGCGCGATGTCGGCGCGACGCAGCAGCTCGCCCGGGTCTTCGCTCTGCTCCGGCCCCCAGCTTATCCCGCAAGACAGGCTGACTTCGAGATTGTTGCCCGAAATCACGAACGGTTCGAGGGCCAGCGCCATCAGTTGCCGCCCGAGCATGTCGGCCGCAGCGCGCCCGCCTGTGGAGCGCCGCAACAGCACGAATTCGTCCCCCCCGAAGCGCGAAAGGAAATCGCCGGGTGGAAGCGAACGACGCAGGCGCAGGGCGACCTGCCGGACCAGTTCATCGCCGACATGGTGACCCAGCGTATCATTCACCACCTTGAAACGGTCGATATCCAGATAGGCGATGAAGACATCGCCGAGCTCAGGCCGCTCGATGCAGGCAGACAATTCCTGTCGCAGCCTCTGCATGAAATGGGCGCGGTTCGGCAATCCCGACATCGCATCGTGCAAGGCATTGTGTTGAGCCTGCGCTTCACTGGCAATGAGTTCGCTGGTCGTCCGCCGCATCCGGCGGACGATGATCGCTCCACCGGCCACGACACCCATGAAGAAAAGGATATAGACTGCCAGCAGCGGTGCCGTCTGGCGCAGGATCGCCGGGCCCGGTGGCTTTGCAATCCACGAAAACCACCCGATGCGCTCTCCGCTCAGGTTCGTGACCGCGAGCGAGTTGCGCTTCTCGTCTGCATCAGGCGCCTGATCGAACCGGACATCATCGAGCAACAGCGCAGACTGCAAATCGGCAATCATGCGCGCGTCGACGTAGCGTACGAGGACGATGTAATCGGGCGGTCCCTTGAGCAACGAAGCAGTCACGTCCGGCACTATCGACGCCGCCGCTATCAGCGCCGGCTTACCGTCGAAATTGTCCATCGAAGCTGCAGCACGGCCAACAGGCAGACCCTTCGCACTGTACGGCCAGCGTACATCACCCAATTTCCGCCATTCGCCGACTTTCTCCGATCCCGGATCGTCCTTCAGGGATTGCCGGATCAGGTCTGCAACCTTTCCCCCGATCTGGTTGTAGCGGCACTCTTGTGTGATCTTGCCGCCCTTCCAGCAGCGCACCAGCGTGCCATCGAACCTGACATGGTAGATGCGGTCGATGCGGTGGCTGCCCCAGAAGTAGCCGGCCAGATAGTTGCGCGCCCATCCCTCTGCGTCGGGCGCGTTGAGCTTCACGACGGCATCGTCCCACGTGATCTGAAGCCGATCGGCTTCCATGATCTGTCGCTCGCTCCGCTCGAGAAAGCGATGGACCAGCCGCTGCTCCTCCTGGCGGGTGAAAACATCGGCGATGCTGGTCGAATTGACGAAAGCCGCAACCAGTGCGGTTGTCAGCGCCACCAGCGCAAGAAACGTGCCCACGACGATCCATACGGCGCCGCGTGCCCCGGTCTGGTGGTGCCGCGACACGGCGCGACTGAGGGTAGGTCCCGTCCCCATCCGGTCTTGTCTAGAGGCCGCTTCCGAAGAAATCGTTATCAATCCGGATGTTCGTATTCGTAGATGCAATCTGAACAGATATCCGGAACCCCGAAGGAATTGGCGGATTGAGAAATCAGACGGGCGCGGGCGGGAGGAACGCAGCGGAGATCGTCACATGCTTCTCACTCTTGCCTTGATTCTCTTTGTCCTTTGGGCGCTGGGCGTGTTTGCCTTCAAGGTTACCGCAGCCTTCATCCATGTCGTTCTGGTCATCGCCATCCTGATCGGACTGGTCCACCTCTTTCGCGGGCGCCGGATTTGACGCGGCAATATGACATGATCCGGCAGGCCTGACCGGTTGCGGAATGCAACGCACGCACCTACTTTTCCGAAGGCAAGGGGCCTGACGGTCGGTTCGGCCCACTCACTTCGGGAGAGACGGCAATGCGCGAGAGGCTGCAGCACTACATCGATGGCAAATGGGTCGATAGCGAAGGTGGTACGCGCCACGAAGTGATCAACCCGGCAACCGAAGAACCCGTCTGCGCCATTACGCTTGGCACGCAGGCCGATGTCGACAAGGCTGTGGCCGCTGCCCAGCGTGCGTTCAAGACCTTCAGCAAGACGACACGTGAAGAGCGCCTTGCCCTGATGGATCGCATCGTCGCCGAGTTCAAGAAACGTGCGCCGGAACTTGCCGTCGCCATGGCCGAGGAAATGGGCGCCCCGGTGAGCTTCGCCGGCACGGCTCAGGTCGGTGCCGGTATCGGCGGATTCCTGGGCACGATGGCCGCGCTCAAGAATTTCGACTTCATGGAAGACAACGGCGCCTACAAGGTCGCTTACGAGCCGATCGGCGTTGTCGGAATGATCACGCCCTGGAACTGGCCTCTCAACCAGATCGCACTGAAGGTCGCACCTGCACTGGCTGCTGGCAACACGATGATCCTCAAGCCTTCCGAAGAGTGCCCGACCAATGCGGCCATCTTTGCCGAGATTCTTGATGCGGCAGGCGTTCCGCCTGGCGTCTTCAACCTAGTTCAGGGCGATGGACCGGGCGTTGGCACGGCGATCAGTTCGCACCCCGGTATCGACATGGTCAGCTTCACGGGTTCGACCCGCGCGGGCATTCTTGTCGCCAAGGCCGCTGCTGACACGGTGAAGCGCGTCCATCAGGAATTGGGCGGCAAGTCACCCAACCTTGTCCTGCCCGATGCGGACTTTGCCAAGCACTTGCCGTCGACGGCTTCCGGTCCGCTGGTCAACTCGGGCCAATCCTGCATTTCGCCGACCCGCATCCTTGTGCCCAAGGAGCGCGAGGCCGAAGCGGCAGCGTTCGTTTCGGCAATGTATGCCGCGACGCCCGTTGGCGATCCTCTGCAGGAAGGCCAGCATCTCGGCCCGGTGGTGAACAAGGCACAGTTCGACAAGATCCGCGGACTGATTCAATCCGCCATCGACGAGGGCGCCAAGCTGGAGACCGGTGGTCCTGACCTGCCGTCCAACGTCAATCGCGGCTACTACATCAAGCCGACGGTGTTTTCAGGCGTGACGCCGGACATGCGCATCGCGCAGGAAGAGATCTTCGGTCCCGTTGCCACGATCATGACCTACGACGATCTCGAACAGGCTATCGAGATTGCCAACGACACAGCGTATGGCCTTTCTGCCTGCATCACCGGTGATCCGGCCAAGGCTGCGGAAGTGGCCCCTGCCCTGCGGGCCGGCATGGTGGCAATCAACAACTGGGGCCCGACGCCGGGTGCGCCGTTTGGCGGCTACAAGCAATCGGGCAATGGCCGCGAAGGCGGGCTCTATGGCCTCAAGGACTTCATGGAAATGAAGGCGATCAGCGGCCTGCCCGCCTGATCCACGACGAAAAGCGGAAAGCCGGAGGGGCCGCTCGCAAGAGTGGCCCCTTTCGCTTTTGCGCAATCAGTAATCCTTGCTGACCTTGAGGTTGAGGCTTTCATCGCCAATCGTCGAAACCGTACCGAGCAGCGCAAGCCAGCGGGTTATGCGGAACTCGACGGAGGTCGCATTGTAGCCCGCGCCATCAGTCACGAGTTCGACGAAGAAGCGGCGCCCGATATATTTGCCCACGGCAATGCTGGTCCCCGATCCCACTGTCGGGTCCGCCCCGACGATGCGCAAGCGATCGAGACCGATCGCAGCACGCAGCTTGTTGATCGGATCGAGCCCGCCGCCGCCGCGCAGGCTGGCCAGGACCGATGCCAGCTGCACAGCTTCGGGCGCGGAGATCTGCGAAATCGAGCTGCCGAAGAGGATACGGCTGAGCAGTTCTTCCTCAGGCAGCGAGGGCGTTGAGGAGAATGCGATGATCGGCTTGTTGCCGGTTCCGGTGATCGAAATCTTGGCATTGATATTGTTGGCATCGCCCTCGGCGACAATGTCCAGTTGCGGGTCTACCGGGACTTCGCCGGTAAAGCGTATGCGTCCGCGCGTCAGTTCAAAGCGCTTGCCGGCAAATTCGTAGCCGCCGCGCACCAGGTCGGCGGTGCCGATGATCTGCGGAGCGGCGGTCGTACCGCGCAGGCGAATATCGGCGCCCCATTCGCTTTCAAGGCCCAGGCCCCGCACATCGATGCGGTTGGCGCCCGACGCGTCGATCAGAAAGCGCCACGGCGCTGCGGCGGCTCTGGCGGGCGCAGCATCGGCAGGGGCATTGATCTCGCGCGTGGCGATAACCGGCAGTTCCTGCACCGCGCTGGCCCGGCCCAGTGCCCAGCGCGCACTTTCGATCCTCACCCGGCCGGCGATGGTTCCGCCCACGCCATTGCTCACAATGCGCAAGGGGCCGGTCACGGTCGCGGCCATGTCATCGCGCGAGATCAGCTGTGCATTGCGAGCAGAGAGCTTGAGATCGATGGTCGGGCCATGTTCGGACAATTCCGCAAGCCCGATTGAGCCGCTCCCACTGACCCTGCCACCATTCGTGGTCACGCCGGAGAATCGGGCCAGTTGCAGGCGGGAATCGGTGAAGGTTCCTGCCAGTTCCACCTGCCGCAGATCGGTGCCGGTAAGCGTGCTCTGCACACGCAACCCTTTCGAGGCGACCGCGCCCTGCAGTACCGGAGCGGTGATGGAACCCGAGATATCGGCCCGCACGCCCAATGGCCCGGTAAGATCGAATATCTCCACGCCTGATAGGCGCCAGAGCGATTCTGCAGGACCGGAATAGCGCAGTTGCCCGGCAAGCCGCCCGCTTTCGAGCCGGTCCATGAAGCCGCCGCCGCGCGGCAGGCCGTTTACCACGGCCTGGAGCCGACCGCGAATGTCGTTGCCATCGCGCAGCACGGTTCGCATCTGCAGGGCGTCGGGATCAAGCTTTGCGACAAGTGCCACATCGATGGGACGCGATGTGAGGACCAGCCCCGACCGCGACAGCCCCCGCACCATCAGCGCAGCATTGCCCGAAGGCGCACCCTGCCCGTCGTTGTTGTACTCGACGATGCCTGAGGCAACGCCGCCGAGGCCAAGGTCAGCCACGACAATGTCCGCCACCGAAAGCGGCATGCGCGAAAGCAGAAGACGCAGCTGTGTAGGCCCGCCCAGAACATGGCCTTCGGCAATCAGGATGCCTCGCCCGAAGCCGATCTGGGTGGGCGACAGGCGCCAGCCCTCCCCCTCGCGCGTCAGGATCGCGCGGCGGGGCATTCTGACTTGCCGTCCGGCGTACTCCCCCGAGACGTAGGTCACGATCTGGTCGGGCGAGAAGGCCGCGGTCCCTTGCAGCGCGAATTGCGTACCTCTCCGGCCCGAGACCGAAGCGGTCACCGATCCGCTGCCGTCCTGCAGATAGGCAGAAGCGGCAAGTTTGCCGATAAAGATCTTGCCCATGCCGATGCCTTCGGCGAGCAGCGTGCCTTCGATGGTCGAGTGCCCATCCTTGATTAGGCCGGTTGCGTCAATCTTGGCATTGCCGATGGACAGCGGCCGCGCCCCGCCGAACCGGGCGTTGCGGGCGATGACATTGGCATCGAAGCCCTGACCGCCCTCACGCGGGCTAAGCAATACCGTGCCATTCAAGCCACCCCCTGCCAGCGCGATCTGACCCGCAACGCCATCATTGCCGAGCGTCACACCGCCCGTCACGTCCGTCTGCCAGACCCGGAACTGCTGGATATCGATGCGGGTGCCCTGCCCCGGAGGCATGAACAGGCCCAGTGTCCCCGTAAACGGCCCCAGCGTGGAATCGCCCGCCGTCTCGATGCGGAAGCCGTCGGCAATGGGCGAGAGCGCCACGCGAACGTCCTTCAGTCCTGCTGCGGGAAGCGGGCTGGCGAATACCAGCACTGCATTCGGACCTTCGTTGGTCATCGCCGCCTGCACCGTGAAGGCGCCATAGTCGGCATGACGGCCACTGCCGCGCAGCGATGCGGCACCACCGGGCAACACCTTGCCATCCAGCGCCATCTGCAGCTTGGCCGAGCTTATCCGTGCCTTGCGGAATGTGACGGGAATGCGCTCACCAAGAGCAAGTCCGCCAGTAAACCGCACGCCACCGCCGGTCAGCGTCTGCAAGGTGGCGTTGTCGATCCGCGTCATGCGCCCGGCAAGGTTTGCCTGCAGGGTCCACGGCACGCCATTGCCGATCTTGAACAGTATCTTGGCCGTACCGTCGACCGCACCGAGGTTTTCGATCGCAAATCCTCGTGCCACCACCGGCCCCGCCAGAGCATAACCTCCGCGCGCCATGTCGCCGCTCAGGGCAAGGCGCGCGGCCAGGCCTTTCATCGTCAGCGCGAGGTTGTCCGAGGTCAGGCGATTACCGGCGAAAACCAAGTCACCGTTCACGCGCGCACCGGGAAAGCGAGGATCGATCATTGCGTTGCCAGTGACGACCCTTTGCGCGCTGACATTCAGCGGCAGGACAAACCGCTTGCCGTCCCATGTCGCCGTGCCGGACGAGCGCAGGCCCTGCGCATCAAGAGTGCCGAGCTTGAGCCGTTGCACCGCCACCTGATGTTCGATGGAGAGATCGGAGAACGCGCCGTTGAAAGTAGCATCGATCGCGACACCGGAAAGCTGCGGCGCAGTCATAAGCCGTTCGGGCCTGAGCACCAGTGCCCGCACCTTGAGATCCTCGGCTTCGTTGTTCGCAAGATCGAGCTTGCCCTCGGCCCTTACCTTGAAAGCATCTCCCGCCGCACGCAGCGTGCCCTCGAACGCCTTGTCAACAAAAGTCCCGTCATAAAGCAGCGATAGCGTCTGTCCGACTGCCTGCGCTGCCGTGCCCTTCAGCATCTTGCCCGGCCAGACCTGCCCGCCAAGGCTGTAGGCTCCAGCGCGATTTGCCAGCTGAAATGCGGCCAATCGTTCTTTACCGATGGTCGCATACGCCACGCCGTCCCAGCGGGTCCAGCCGCCCTTGCCGCCAACACGCGCGCGAATGTCGCCATCGGCGCCCAACATCTTGGCCATCATGCCATCGCGTGGCGCATCATAGGCGAGTTGGAGATCGAACTTGTTGCGATCGGGTTCGCTGTCCAGCCTGAAAACGACGCGATCGCCTGCGACCCGGCCGTTGACGTCCACGATGGCGTGGCCCCCGCGAATATCCGCCTTGGCAACCACGTCCACCCGGCGCTTCTGCCCTGCCATGGCCGGAGATACCGTCAGGTTGTCGATGACCAGTCTGTCGACGCGAATGTCGAAATTCGGGAGAATCGGCGCATCAGGGTCTTCGCTTGGTCGCAGGCGGGGCGCCCGGCGCAGTACGCCACGATGAAGGGCAAGCAACCGCACGTCGAGCCCCGTCCTGAGCCAGGCAAGCGGCCGCCAATCCAGCTCCGCCTCGGGCACTGTCAGGAAAACCCCTTCCGGATCGCTCACCCTGATGTCGCGCAGCTTCGCGGCTCCGTAGATGGACCCATCGATCCGGCCGATCTCGATCCGCAGGCCCGACCCCGGCGTGATCGCGGCAATGCGATCTGCCAGCAGACGGTGACCGAGCGAGGAGTCAAGGACCACCAGGGCAGCCAGCACCAGCGCGATGCCCGCCACGAACAGGATCGCCACCCGTCGCGCCGCGCCACGCACGAAGCGCGACCTGCGCGACCGCACCGGCCTTGCAGGCTCGGCTGCAGGCTGCTCTGGCAGAGGCACATCGTCCGCCATCAGAAAGCCTGACCCAGCGCGACATAGACGCCGATGCGACTGTCGCCCTTGGACGGGTTCAGCGGCGTTCCCAGATCGATGCGGATGGGTCCGAAGTTGGTTTCATAACGCAGGCCGATGCCCGCGCCGACCTTGATATCGCGCAGGCGCGGGGTCGCCGTGGTGTCCACCGCACCGGCATCGACGAACGGCACCAGGCTCACTGCGCCTCCCAGCAGCCCGGTCTTCACGCGCGCCTCGAGCGAGAATTCGCTCAGGGCGCGGCCGCCGCTCGGCTCGCCTGCGGTGTCGCGCGGGCCGATCAGCTGATAGCCATACCCACGCACCGATCCACCACCGCCGGCATAGAACCGGCGCGACGGCGCGATGTTGGTGATGTCTGTGCCCAGAATCGTGCCGAACCGTACGCGGCCCGCCACGACCAGCTTCTCGCCTACCGGCTGGTAATAGCTCGCATCGAGCTGAGCCTTGCCATAACTCGACTTCACGCCGTTCTGCACCGAGATCTCCGGTGAGACGCGCAGACCCACGCGGAAACCCCGTGTGGGATCGAGCAGGTCATCGCTGCCGTCATAGGCTGCGCGCATCGGCAGTGCGCCGATGAAATAGGTCTTGCGCGCCTGGCGGGCGAGGATCGCCGCCGCATCGCGCTCGCCCGTGGCCAGTATCTCGATCCCTGCCGAGAACACCCACGGCTTCTGGAACAGCAGCGTCTGCTGCCGCTCGATCCCGGCAGTGAACGAAACGGTGCGCGCCTCGAAGGCGCTGCTCGTCTGATTGCGCGCATAGAGATCGGCATTGAGCACGAGATCGCGCGTCAGGAAATTGTTGCGGCGGAAGGTGAGGCCGGCAAGCTGCTCCTGCGTGCCGGCAACTCCGCGTACGCGCACCATGCCTCCGGGCGGGAAGAAGTTGCGGTGCTCCCAGCTGGCCTCGACACGGAAGCCTTCACCGCTGGAGTAACCGATCAGCCCGGCTATGGTCCTCAGGGGTGCAGGGGTGAGCGTTACGTCGACATCGACCGTGCCTGGCGCTTGCCCGTCAGGCTTTGCCACCTCGCGTGCCTCGACGGTCAGCGAGGAAACAAGTCCGGTCGCCAGGATTGCCTGACGCAGATCGTCCACTTCCGAACGCTTGAAGCGATCGCCCGGGTCGAATCGCGCGATCCGCTGCAGATGCCGCGCACTCAGGAAGCGGTCGCGCGAAGAGTTGATCTTGCCGAACTGATAGACCCCGCCCGGCGTTACCGGCACCGTCAGGTCGCCCTCGCGCCGTTCATGGTCGATCAGCAGGTCGGGATCGCCAAGCTTGGCGAAGGCGTAGCCTGTCTCGCCCAATGCCGTTTGCAACGAGAGGCGCTCGGCCACGATCCTGTCGCCATTGATCGCGTCCCCGGGCTGTATCTTGAAGGCCCCGCGCAAAGCCTCATAATCCGGGCCTGTCGTGGAAAGATCGCCAAGCGCGATCTGGCCGACCTTGTATTGTGGTCCGGGTTGCACGTCGAAGCGCACGACCACCTTCTCGACATCGATCGGCCCTGTGGCTTCGCCCTCGGCGCGATCCTCGAGTCCCCCGAGGGTCTGGTAGATCTGCGCATCGTAATAGCCGTAAACGCGCATGACCTCGGCCAGCGTCTCGCGATCGGTTCTGGCGCGCCGGACGATCTGGGCAAGGTTGTCTTCATCGTCGTCGAAGGATTTGAGGCTCGAAAGTCCGGCGAACCGGTCGACGATGTCGCCCGCATCGGCAATGGCGTCCTTGCCGCTGGGAAACGCGACCTCCACCTGCTTGCCCACGCGCGAAACGTCGGCATCAGCCAGCCGGACGCTGGCCGCCACGTCACCCTCTTCCTGCCCGGGCAGGGCATCGACCGCCGCATCGGTGGACTGTTCGGCCACGTCGATATCGGGATCGGGCGTGAGCGGCTGGATATCGGGAATCTCGCTCCCGTCCGGCCACGGAATGGTCATGCCGGGAATATCCGGCATGGCGGTATCGGCCTCGATCTGCTCGATCACGGTCGCAGCCGGCGCGCCGGTGCGAGCAGCCTCGGTATCAAGCGCCCATGTATCCGCATTATCGAGCGCCGAGTCGGGGATCAGGGCCTCAAGCTCCTGATCCGCATCACGCGACTGTGCCAAGGCCTGCGTCGGCAGAGCAAGCAGCAAGACCGCCGCCAGAATGCGCGCGAGCGGGAGGTCAGGTGTGGGCGTAGCGCTCCTGCGCCCCATGAACCCCGTCCTTGAGGCTCCCTTCGATGCCGCTTCGCGGCAGATCGGCATTAGCGCCTTGCCGTGCAGTGACGGCGCGCTCGATGGCGCTGGCCTGTTCAGCAGGTTCGAACCGTTCCCAGCCATCGCGGCCCAGTTTCTCCATCGGGCGGAAGCGCACCTTGTATTGCATGCGCTCCGATCCTTCGACCCAGTAGCCGAGATAGACATACGGCAAGCCGACTTGGCCTGCTCGCTGGATATGGTCGAGGATGATGAAAGTGCCAAGCCCGGACCGCGTCTCGTGTTGTGGATCGTAGAAACTGTAGATCATCGAGAGACCATCGCCCTGCTCGTCGGTCAGACAGGCCCCTACCAGTCTGCCCTGCGAACCATCGGTGGTCGGCTCCCTGTATTCGATGACGTAACTCTTGACCGGGGTGTGTTCCACCATGTCCGCGAAATCCATCTCGTCCATGGCGGCCATCCCCCCGCCCGGGTGACGCACGGCGAGATAACGCTGCAACAGCTCGAACTGTTCCGGAGTTGACCAAGGTTTGCACACACTTACGACAAGATCGCGGTTGCGCTTCCAGATCCGCTTCTGCGTTGATGAGGCCTGAAACGCATTGGCGACCACCCGCACCGAGATGCAGGCAGTGCATTCGACGCAGCTGGGGCGGTAGGCAACAGTCTGGCTGCGGCGGAATCCGATGCGGCCCAGCGCATCGTTCAGCTCGTCCGCGTTGGGGCCTTTGAGCTCGGTGAACACCTTTCGCTCGCTCCGCCCCGGCAGGTACGGACACGGCGCGGGGCTGGTGACGAAAAAGCGCGGGAAGCGAACGGGCGCGGTCACGGCGGGGCTTGTGCTCCTGAGGCCGGACTATCCGGCGTGTCAGCAACAAACATGCCTCAGCCAGGCAAATCCTAAAAGCCCGTTAACTACCTTTCATGCACAAATTCGCGCCATTTCCTGACCGGAATGGCGATTTGGCCATGGCCGACGGCACGAGTCCCTTCGCAGGACAGTCCTCGCCCCGAAGGTTAACGCCGAGCGAGGCGGCTTGGCTGTATCAGCCCAGCTCAACCTGCTCCAGATCGTAGCCCTTGGCACGCAGCCCTGCGACCAGCCTGTCGATCTGCTCACGGTCCCGCGCCTCGCACTCGATCTCAGCCGTCAGCCCCTTGGCGGGAAGCGAGGTGAAGATGCGCTGGTGCCAGACTTCGAGGATGTTGACCTGGTGCCGGTTGAACTCCTCGACCACCTTGAACAGTGCGCCGGGGCGATCCTGCAGCGTGATGCGCAGGCGGCCAAGCCGGCCCGAGCGGGCCAGATCGCGCAGGAGCACGTTGGCCAGCAGGCGCGTATCGATATTGCCGCCGCACAGCACGATGCCGACCTTGCGCCCGGCAAACCGCTTCTTGTGTGTCATCACGGCGGCCAGCCCGGCTGCGCCCGCACCTTCGACAACGGTCTTCTCGATCTGCAGCAGCACCGCAACCGCACTCTCCAGAGCGGCTTCGCTGACCAGCACGACATCATCGACGATGTTGGCGAGAACCTTCGAGGTAAACTCGCCCGGCTCCTTCACGGCAATGCCTTCAGCCAGCGTATCGCCACCGCAAGGCAGATCGAGATGCTTGAGCTTGGCATACATCGACGGAAACAGTTGCGCCTGAACGCCAACAAGCCCGATGCCCGGCTTTATGCCGCGCGCAGCAGTGCCCATGCCCGACAGCAAGCCACCGCCGCCGATCGGAACCACCAGCGTCTCGATCTCCGGCGCGTCTTCCAGCATTTCGAGCGCGACGGTGCCCTGCCCGGCTGCCACGCGCGGATCATCGAACGGGTGGACGAAGGTCAGGCCCAGTTCGCCTTCGAGCTTGCGCGCATGTGCATAGGCTTCATCGAAGGTTTCGCCCTCGAGAACGACCTTGCCCCCCACGGATTCGGTCTGCATCACCTTCACTGTCGGCGTCGTACGCGGCATCACGATGGTAACGGGCATTCCCAGCCGCGTGCCATGATAGCTCAGGCCCTGGGCATGGTTCCCGGCCGACGCCGCGATCACCCCGCGCGACCGCTGCTCCTCGGTCAGCTGCAGCAGCGCATTGAGCGCGCCGCGCTCCTTGTAGGCGGCAGTGAACTGCAGGTTCTCGAACTTGAGCCAGATGTCGGCCCCGGTGATGTTGCTGAGCGTCTTGCTGTAAAGCGTGGGCGTCCGCACAACCTGACCCGAAATACGCTCCGCCGCGGCACGAACATCGGCGAGGGTCAGCAGGGAATCTCCCTGCATGGCGGGCTTGAGCGCTACGTTTTCCATGGCCGCGCCCTAACGGAAAGCGGCCCCCAAGAAAACCTCAAGCTTTACCGGATTCGGCGCGGGAGACAGCGAACCAGCGAAAACCGGTCACCGGAACCATTGCCACGAATATGGCCGCGCTATCCGCCACCCAGTCACGCCAGTCCGAGTCGCGGTGGAGGAACGGGATCAGTTGCACCACTTCGATGCCAGCCCCGACAATTGAAAGCCACAACGCAGCACGCAGCAACGATGCCCTCGGCCAGCCGACGCCAGCAAGCAGCGAGAGCGTGAAGAACGCCAGCATGTGCGCAAACTTGTCGCCCAGACTGTCGATCGGCAGGCTCGGAGGTTTGGGCAGGACAGCCATAATGAGCGCAAATGCGAAAGCCGGCCAGAACGCAAACCGTGCGACGCGGGAGGTAAGGTCGATCAAGCGCTGCATCGCTAACCGCTATGCTTTGCCCCTGTTCTGCAGGCAAGCGGCTACTGGCACGGAGCTACTGGCACTCGGCAGCAAACCGGATATGAATGCGCATCATGAGCGACCAGACACCAGCATCGACCGGGCCAGCAGCTGCCCCCGCAAACGTTTCCTTCCTTGGCCTTGGCGTAATGGGCGGCGCGATGGCGCGGCATCTCGGCAAGGCGGGACACACTCTCACGATTTACAACCGCACCACGGCGCGTGCCGAAGCCTGGGCGGCGGCCAATCCCGGTATTTCCTTCCGCATCGCCACCAGCCCTGCCGAAGCCGCAGACGGAGCCGATGCCGTCATCACTTGCGTCGGCAACGACGACGATCTTGCCGATGTCGTGCTCAGCCCTAACGGCGTGTTCTCGACGCTGAAGCGCGGCGCGCTTTACATCGATCACACCACGGTATCGGCCCGCATCGCCCGGCAGATCGCGGTCGAGGGCCGCGACAAGGAGCTGCTCTGCGTCGACGCCCCCGTGACCGGCGGCCAATCAGGCGCGGAAGCTGGCACCCTTGCCATCATGTGCGGCGGCAGCGCCAAGGCTGTCGATGCCGCGCGCCCGATCCTTGCTGCCTATGCCAAACGCGTCGTCCATGTCGGCAAGTCCGGTGCCGGGCAAACCGCGAAGATGGCCAACCAGATGTGCATTGCCGGCACGCTGGCCGGGCTGTCCGAAGCGATCCGCTTTGCCCAGATCGCCCATCTCGATCTCGACAAGGTCTTCGAGGCGATCTCGGGCGGAGCTGCGCAGTCCTGGCAGATGGACAACCGTTTCCACACCATGGCCAAGGACGAATTCGACTTCGGCTTCGCGGTCGACTGGATGCGCAAGGATCTCGGCCTGGCCATGGACGAGGCACGAAACCTTGGCGCGAGCGTGCCGGTAACGGCCTTGGTCGATCAGTTCTATGTCGACGTGCAGGCCATGGGCCATGGGCGTGAAGATACCTCGGCGCTTATCCGTCGCCTGCCGCGCCGGGCGAAGAAGGCATGAAGCGCTTCACCCTCGCTGCACTGCTTCTCGCCACCGCTCCAGCCGCCTATGCCGATACCCTGGTCGACAATGTGCGCGGCACGACAATCGGCGCCAATGGCCAGGTGGAGCAATTCACCGGCCTGCTGTTCGACAGCGCGGGCGTCGTCAAGCGCGTGATCCATACCGGCGAAAAGAAGCCGAAACCGCGCAAGGATTACCAGTACCACATCGATGGCAAGGGCCGCGTCATGCTCCCGGGCATGATCGATGCGCACGTTCACGTGATGGACATCGGCTTCGCCGCCTTGAGCCTCGATCTATCCGGCACTACCTCGCTTGCCGATGCGCTGAACCGCATCGCCAAGTTCAGTGCCGAGCACCCGGACCGTCCGTGGATCATCGGGCGAGGCTGGAATCAGGAAGCTTGGAAACTCGGCCGCTTCCCCACCGCTGCCGAACTCGACGCGGTCACTGGTGGCCGCCCGGTCTGGCTGGAGCGGGTTGACGGCCACGCCGGCTGGGCCAACAGCGCAGCCCTCAAGGCTGCAGGCGTCTCGTCTTCGACCAAGGACCCGGCAGGCGGCAAGGTCGAACGCACCCCCGATGGCAGCCCGCAGGGCGTGCTGGTCGATGCCGCAATGGAGCTCGTCGGCAGCAAGGTCCCGGCGCCTCGCCCCGAAGACCGCGATCTCGCGCTCGCCAATGCCCAGCAGATCCTGTTCAAGCGGGGTGTCACCGCCGTGGCCGACATGGGCACCGCAATCGAGGACTGGCAGGCCTATCGCCGCGCCGGCGATGCCAACAAGCTCTATGTTCGCATCATGGCCTATGCCCGCGGCACCGAGCAGATGGTTCTCATCGGCGGCCCCGGCCCCTCGCCTTGGCTTTATCAAGACCGGCTCCGGCTCAACGGCGTAAAGCTCTATGTCGATGGCGCCCTGGGATCGCGCGGTGCCTGGCTGAAAGCGCCCTATGCCGATGCGCCTGCCACGCGCGGGCTCCCGCAACTTAACCAGACCCAGCTCGGCAACCTGATGAGCCGCGCGGCGATGGACAACTTCCAGGTCGCGATCCACGCTATCGGCGATCAGGCCAATGCCACCGTCATCGGCGCAATCGCCGACCTTTCCGAGACCTACAAGGGCGATCGCCGCTGGCGTATCGAACATGCCCAGATCGTCGATCCGAACGACATCGCCCGTTTCGCGGCGAGCGGTGCCATCGCCTCTATGCAGCCGATTCACCAGACTTCTGACCGCGTGATGGCCGAAGCGAGGCTCGGTCCGGACCGCCTTGCCGGCGCCTATCCCTGGAAATCGCTCAAGTCCGCTGGCGTGCGTCTTGCCTTCGGGTCTGACGCGCCGGTCGAAGTGGCCGACCCCTGGTCGGGGATTGCCGCTGCTGTCAGTCGCCAGGGACCGGACAATCAGCCCGCGGGTGGCTGGCAGCCGCAGGAGCGCGTGACGCCCGCCGAAGCACTGGCGGCCTATACTGTCGATGCTGCCTATGCCGGATTTGCCGAAAGCCGGTTCGGCCGCCTTGCGCCCGGTCTTAGGGCAGACTTCGTGCTGGTCGACACCGATCCACTCACCGCAAATCCTGCACAGCTCAGGGAGACGAAAGTCCTGGAAACGTGGATTGGCGGGGGCAAGGTCTGGTCCGCCGAAAAAGGGGTGGAAACCGAAACGCCTTCAAAGCGTTAGGGTGGCGACGCGGAAGGCTTGGGGGCGCTCTTTCCGGATGCTGCCCAACGGCTGCGTCGCGGAACCCGCCCTCTCACCTGAGGTTTCGCGAGCTTTGCGAGGCTCTGAGTTATAAGTACCGAAACGGGGGCCTGTGTGCCCCCGTTTCCTTTTACGGAAGAAGGGGTGGCGTCTCGCCAGCCGCAAGTGCAGCGGCTTCGGCTCCTTCCTCAGCCTTGCGCTTTGCATCGGCTTTTTCGGTAAAGCGCATGAGCAGCAGCGTTCCCTCGAACAGGATCAGCAGCGGAATCGCCAGCATCAGCTGCGAAACGACGTCAGGCGGCGTCGCCACCGTCGCCACGGCAAAGATCACCACGATCGCATAGCGCCGCGCCTTGACCAGCTGGTCGCGGCTGACGATCCCCGCGCGATTCAGCAACATCAGCAGCACAGGCAGCAGGAAACTGATCCCGAAGGCGAGGATGAACTGCATGACCAGACTGAGGTAATCGCCCGTTCCCGGCAGTGCCTCCAACTGCAGGCCGCCCTTGTTACCCTCGAACCCGAGGAACCATTTGAACGCTGTCGGCATCACCACGAAGTAGGCAAGGCTCGCACCTGCGGTGAACAGCACCGGTGTCGCGAACAGGAAAGGCAGGAACGCGCGCTTCTCACGCGCATAGAGCCCCGGCGCGACGAACGCCCAGAGCTGGTTGGCGATCACCGGAAAGCTGACGAAGAACGCCGCGAACATGGAAACCTTCAGTTCCACGAAGAAGGCTTCGTAAAGCTTGGTATAGATCAGCTTGCCCTGCCCCGGCGGAAAGGCATGGACCAGCGGCTGCGCCAGCAGCGCAAAGATCTGGTCGGCAAAGTAGAAGCTGACCGCAAAGGCAATCGCCAGCGCATAGACACAGCGCAGCAGGCGCGTGCGCAACTCCAGCAGGTGGTCGAGCAGCGGGGCCTGCGTCTCGTCGATGTCCGAGATCATGGCAGCGGAGCTTCCGGTCTGGCGGTCTTTTCCTCAGGCGGCATCGGCCCGATCATCACCGGATCTGCGGCAGAGGGTGGCGCATCCGAAGGCAGCGGGTTCGGGCGCGGATCGTTCTGGTCCTCTGCGGCAGCCACGGTCTGGCCTTGCGCTTCGGCGGCGGCTTCCTGAGCCGCAGTCTCGCGCATGATCCGCTCGTTCTGTTCCTTCCACTTGCGCTCCATCTCCTCCATTTCCGCCTCGCGGATCATGGTTTCGATGCCCGACTTGAAGTGGTTGGAAACGCGACGCATCTTCGCCACCCACCGCCCTGCGGTGCGCAGTGCCATCGGCAGGTCCTTTGGGCCGATCACGACGATCGC
Organism: Novosphingobium sp. CCH12-A3; assembly: GCF_001556015.1. Lineage (NCBI taxonomy): Bacteria > Pseudomonadati > Pseudomonadota > Alphaproteobacteria > Sphingomonadales > Sphingomonadaceae > Novosphingobium > Novosphingobium sp. CCH12-A3. The sequence continues at coordinate 59,895 of NZ_LSIA01000292.1, forward strand.
CACGATGACCAGCACCAGAAGTTCGGACGCGCCGATGTCGAACACGGCCCTGTCGCCTTGTCTTACAGCAGCTTACTGAGCCTGATCGGTCGAGGTCGGCGCAGGCGCCGGTGCCGGAGGCGGCACCTGCTGCTGCTGGATCTGCGCAGGCGGCGGCGTGACCGGCTTGTTGTCCTCGTCGTTCATGCCCTGCTTGAAGCTTTTGATGCCCTTGCCGAAATCGCCCATCATTTCGGAAATGCGACCACGGCCGAACAGGATCAGCACGACCAGCGCAAGCACGATCAGGTGCGGAAGGGAAAGACCACCCATGTCACTAACTCCTTTGCGTTCCCTAGATAGGGACCGCGCGCCCCACATGCCAGTTTTTCCGTCGCGTCAGTCGGCGTCTTCCCCGCCTGACGGATCAATCGCCCCCGTGTCCCCATCCTCGCCCCCCGTCAAGACGGCAAACGCCTCTTCGACCGGGTCGAGCAGCCCCGCCGCCCGCAATTCCTCGATTCCCGGCAGGTCGCGCCGCGAAGCCAGGCCGAAATGCGTGAGAAATTCGGGGGTCGTCGCATAGATCGTCGGCCTGCCCGGCACTTCGCGACGCCCGGCAATGCGAATCCAGCCCGCTTCCAGCAGCACGTCCAGCGTGCCCTTGGCCGTCTGCACGCCGCGAATCGCCTCGATCTCGGCGCGGCTGACGGGTTCATGGTAGGCGACGATCGCCAAGGCCTCGGTCGCCGCCCGGGAAAGGCGGCGTGGCTCTTCCTTCTCGCGCCGCAGCAGATGGGCAAGATCGGCCGCCGTCTGGAAGTGCCAACGTCCGCCACGTTCGACGAGATTGATCCCTCTTTCCGCATAGGCCTGCGTGAGCGACACCAGCGTATCGTCCACCGCTGCCCCACCCAGATGCGCCGAGATTTCCAGCGCGGTCAGCGGCTGCTCTGCGGCAAACAGTGTAGCCTCCACCGCACGCTCAAGATCGCCCGCCCGCTCCGTCATGCCCGCGAAGCCCTCAGCATGACCGGCCCGAATGCCTCGTCCTGCGCAAGTTCGGCACGACCCTGCTTGGCCAGCTCAAGCGCGGCCAGGAAGCTTGAAGCCAATGCAGACTTGCGCAACGCGGGATCGGCATCCAGCGGGAGGAACGCCCGCAGATCGGTCCATTCCACCGCGATGCCCAGCATCTGCGAGACCCGTGCCAGCGCTGCATCCAGCGTCACGACGGCACGCTCGCGTACCATATGGACGACCGGTTGGCTGCGCAGCTTGATCGCCCCATAGGCCTGGATCAACGAGAACAGATCGGACTTCCACAGCGCCTTGCGGTCAACGCGAAGGCCTTCAGGGCGCCCGCGCAGGAACACGTCGCGGCCGGTGCGGTCCCGCCCCATAAGCCTCGCGCCTGCCTCGCGCATCGCGCCCAGACGCTGCAGCCGCAATTGCAGCTTGAGCGCCAGTTCTTCCGGACTCGGCTGCACTTCGGGATCGCGCGGCAGCAGCAGCAATGACTTGAGATAGGCCAGCCACGCCGCCATCACCAGATAATCGGCGGCAAGCTCCAGCTTCAGCGCCTTGGCACGATCGATGTAGTCGAGATACTGGGCGACCAGCTCAAGGATCGAGATGGTGCGCAGGTCAACCTTCTGCCGCCGCGCCAGTTCCAGCAGCAGGTCAAGCGGTCCCTCCCAGCCATCAAGTTCTAGATAGAGCGCCGCGTCGCCGGCTGGTGCAGTGGCAATGCCGTCCCACGCCTCATCTCCGTCAAACAGCGCGGGGGCGACATCGCCTGCCATCACGCAAGTTCCAGCAGCCGGTCGCGCGTGGCGAGGAGCTCGGCCTGGGCCGAAATGTCGGCAGGTCCATCGAACGCCGCCGTGCCCCGCAGGGCGCGCTCCAGCCGCTCCGCCGTCGTCGCACTCATCGGCGTGAGACCTTCAGCAATGCCGATCATGTCGTCCATCTTCGCCCAGCAATTGAGCGCAAGGTCGCACCCCGCCGCCTGCGCGCGCACGGCCCGCTCGGGGACAGTCCCACCAAGTGCCTGCATATCGAGATCATCGGTCAGCAGCAGGCCGTCAAAGCCGATGGCCTGGCGGATCACCGTTTCGATCACATAAGGCGATAGAGTTGCCGGGTTTTCGGCATCCCATGCGGTGAAGCGCAAATGGCCGGTCATCGCGATCGGCGCATCCTTCAGCGCGCGGAACGGCGCGAGGTCCAGTTCCAGCTCCTCGGCACTCGCCGTAACAACCGGAGTTTCCTTGTGGCTGTCGACCATCGACCGACCATGGCCGGGCATATGCTTGACCACGCCTGCAACGCCTGCTCGCGCCAGTCCGTCGAGCGTGGCCCGGCCAAGCGCGGCAACGCGCATCGGCTCGGCCCCCAACGCACGGTCGCCGATAACGTCATGCGCCCCGGGCTGGCGCACGTCGAGCAGCGGAAGGCAGTCCACGCTGATGCCCACTTCTGCCAGATCGAGCCCCAGCGCATGGGCGTTGGCCCGTGCCGCCTCGATCGCGCTGGCGGGCGCCACGTCGTAAAGCCGGTCAAAGCGTTCGCCCGGCGGGTAGGCCGCCCAGACCGGGGGTTTCATCCGCGCGACGCGCCCGCCTTCCTGATCGATGCAGATGAAGGTGCGGTCCCGCCCATGCAGTGCCCGCAACTCGTCGGTCAACGCGCGCACCTGCGCGCGACTTTCGACATTGCGCCCGAACAGGATATACCCCGCCGGATCCGCGTCGCGGAAAAAGGCGCGTTCGTCTTCAGTCAGGGTCAGGCCGGAAAGCCCGAAAATTGCAGGCAACATGGCAGCGAACTTGCGAGTTTCGAAGCCTTTGGCAAGAGTTCCAGCCGCGGCAATGGGGGATAATTGCGCCGTTTGCGACGTGATGCCTCAGGCCACTGGCGCAACCATGACCACCGGCGCAATCATGTGCGCGATGGCCGCTTCGATCCAGTGCGTGTCAGCAGGATCCGCGCCGGACATGGTCCGTATCAGATCGCCATTGCCAAATGTGACAAGGGCCGCACCGATCAGGCTGAAATAGGCGATTTCCGGCCTGCTCCCACCAAGATACCCTTTCAGCGAAAGCGCTGTGAACAAGGGGGCAAGCAGCTCCCACACCGGTGTTCCAAACGCCTCCACCAGCCATTTCTGTCGCTCTGAGTTCACCGAGAACTCCTGCAGCATCAGCCGCGTCAGGCGTGGCTCATCGGCGAAGGTGCGTAGGAAGCCGGGCAGGATGCGCCATGCCGTCGCAACCGGATCACCAAGGGCATCGCCCGCCAGCTGGTGCTGAAGATGAACTTCTCCAGTGCGCGCGAACGCCTCGACCACCTTTTGCCATAGCGAAAGCTTGGTCGGGAAATAATAGGCCAGGTGGCCCTGTTCGATCCCTGCCGCAGCCGCAATCGCCCGCGTGCTGGCAGCTGCAAAGCCGACTTCCGAGAAAACCCGCAACGCCGCTTCGAGCACGACACGCCTGTTCTCGTCACCGTCATAGCGGGACGGTTTCAACACGGGAGCGCGAGCTTGTCGGACCATCCGCATCGAATGGCCTGCCGCCGCGGATTTGGCAAGCCAAGTTTGTCACTTGACAAATATCCTTATCAACTGACAAACATCCGGCGGTGTTATTTCGGGAGAACAGCCATGTATCCGCTCAAGGTCGAGCAGCCCTATCCCCGCAACCAGTGGTGGGTTGCCGCCTACGGCAACGAAGTCGGGCGATCGCTGCTCATGCGCGAGATGCTGGGTGAGCGGGTTCTCCTGTACCGGACCGAGGCGGGCGACGCCGTAGCGCTCGGAGCAGTCTGCCCGCACCGCGCCTTTCCGCTGGAATTGGGGCGTCTGGTCGGCGATTCGGTACAGTGTGGCTATCACGGGTTCACCTTCGGAGCCGACGGGACATGCCAGCGCGTGCCCAGCCAGTCAGGCGTGCCCCAGAAATCGGCATTGCGTCGCTATCCCGTGATCGAGACTGGCGGGCTTGTCTGGGTGTGGACGGGCAATGCAGAGGCTGCGGATCAGCGCATGCTTCCCGATCTTGGCGCGATTGGCCTGGGCTGCGCGGACTGGGCGGTCGAGCAGCACGCACCGGTCACCATTGCTGCCCGATATACCCTGCTGATCGAAAACCTGCTTGATTTGAGCCATGTGACCTTCATTCACGCCACTACGATCCCCGGCGGCGAGCAAGTGGCCTCGATTCCAGTCAGCGTCGAAGAAAGCGAAGCCGCCATAACCGTTGTTCGCAGGGGCGAGAACCTGCCTGCCAACCCTTTGATCCGAAGACAGTTTCCGGACCAGGAAGGTCCCGTGCACCAGCACTTCGATGCGCAGTATCTCTCGCCTGCCCTGATCCGTACCGGGGGAGCGATGTCCGATGCGCTGACCGGTCGAACCTTGGGGACGCAGAACTACATCCACCTCATCACGCCCGTCTCGCCAACGCAGGTTCGGTATTTTGTCAACACCGCACGCGACTTTGCGACAGACAATCCGGCCCTGGGCGCAATGCAGATCGCCATGGGCGCACGCATACAGCCAGAGGATATTGCCGCGATCGAAGCGATCGAGACGGTGCTGCAATCAGGAGCAACACTGCCGACCGAGATCAGCGCGCGGGTCGATAACGGCGCGTTGAAAGTACGGCGCAGACTGGAAGCGCAAATCAGGAAGGAGCTTTGCCCTTCCTGACGTCACCGCTGGTTCAGCGCTTCACCTGGCACTTCAGGCCATTGGCCTGCAACCGTGAACAGAGCGCGTTGGCCGAAGCCAGATCACCCGCCACCGCCTGAAGGCGGTAGACAGTGCCGATATCGGCCTTGCCCTCGATCACGCGGTGCGAGAGACCCTTCAAGGCTTCATGGTTGGCAATGAGCTTCTGCCAGCCCGCTTCCGCCGCTGCATTGGACGAGAAGGCGCCGACCTGCACGCCGACACCGCCGGTCGCAGCGGCCTGGTTCGGCTTCGGCGCAGAGGTCGCGCCGGCGCTCGGCTTGGCCGAAGGTGTTGGCGACAGGGCAGCTGCAGGGGCTGGCGCCGGGGTTGGCGAGGCGGAACCGGCAAGGTTGGCGACAGGCTTTTCCCCTTCGCTGACCTTGAAGCTGGAATCCCCGGTGCCTTCGAAAGTCTTGCCGCCGGGATCCTTTGGCGCGACCTTGTAGGGTTCACGGCTTGCCTCGATCAGGCTCCCGTCGGCCCCGGGAGGCCCTGCCGTGCGGTTGCTGGCGTACCAGATTCCGCCAACCAGCGCCGCAAGCACCACAAGGCCCATCACGGCAAAGCCGATCAGACGGCCATTGCCGCTATCTTCGTCCTCACCATCGATATCGTCAGCGCTTTCGAGCCAGGGCAGGCGTTCCTCGTCGCCGAGCGCAAGCCGGTCCCCCGCAGGTTCCGCCATCTCGGCGGAGACGTCAAACGGCTTGCCCGGCTCTTCGTCCCACGAATTCTGCCCGTTTTCCCCGTTCATGCCAGACCCGTTCATGAGTGCCCTGCCCCGATTGACGTCAAAGTTCTTGCGCTGCCTCAACGCCCAATAGCGCAAGACCGTTACGAATTACCTGCCCGATTTGTTGGGCGAGGAAAAGGCGGGCTGCAGTCATTGCGGAGTCTTGTGCCACAATGAAGCGCTTCTCGGGCCGGTCGTTGCCGAGATTGTAGTAGGAGTGGAACGCCGAGGCGAGATCGTGGAGGAAGAAGGCGATGCGGTGCGGCTCACGCGCCACGGCAGCGGCTTCGACCGTGCGTGGGAATTGCGCGGCGAGCTTGACCAGTGCCAGCTCCTCCTCGCCCAGCAGCGAGAGATTTTCCCCTGACGGGGCAAAGCCTTCGTCGGCGCCCTTGCGAATGTTCCTGCAGATGCGCGCGTGGGCGTACTGCACGTAGAACACCGGGTTGTCCTTGCTGGCTTCGACCACCTTGTCGAAATCGAAGTCCATCTGCGCGTCGGGCTTGCGGGTGAGCATGGTGAAACGCACCACGTCCTTGCCGACCATCTCGACGACATCGGCCAGCGTGACGAAGTTGCCGGAACGCTTGGACATCTTGAAGGGCTGGCCGCCCTTCATCAACTGCACCATCTGCACCAGCTTGACCTCGAACGGCTTGGGCTCACCACCCTCCGCGCTGGTCAGCGCGGCAACCGCGGCCTTGATCCGCTTGACGGTGCCAGCATGGTCAGCGCCCCAGATATCCACGAGGGCATCAGCCGACTGCGCCTTCTGGAAGTGGTAGGCGAGGTCCGCACCGAAGTAGGTCCAGGCGCCGTTCGACTTCTTGATCGGACGATCCTGATCGTCGCCGAACTTTGTCGAACGGAACAGCGGCAGCTCAACCGGTTCCCAGTCTTCCGGCGTCTTGCCCTTGGGCGCTTCGAGCAGGCCATCATAGACAAGATCGTGAGCGCGCAGCCACTGTTCGGCCGCGTCCACCTTGCCCGAAGCCTGAAGCTCCGCTTCGGATGAGAAAAGGTCATGGTGAATGCCGAGCGTGGCAAGATCGGCGCGGATCATGTCCATCATCGCGGCAACGGCGCGGGTGCGGAAGAGGATCAGCCAGTCAGCTTCGGGCGCACCGACGTACTTGTCGCCGAACTCGTCCGCGAGCGCCTTGCCCACGGGAACGAGATAGTCGCCGGGGTAGAGGCCTTCGGGGATTTCGATGCTTTCGCCCAGCGCCTCGCGGTAGCGCATGTGCACCGAGCGGGCGAGGACATCGACTTGTGCCCCTGCATCGTTGACGTAGTATTCCTTGATAACCTTGTGCCCGCTGAACACGAGCAGGTCCGCCAGCGCATCGCCGACCACCGCGCCACGGCAGTGGCCCATGTGCATCGGCCCGGTCGGATTGGCCGAGACGTACTCGACGTTGACGATCTTGCCGCCGCCCATGGCCGACCGACCATAATTCGCGCCTGCCGACGCGATCAGCGCGAGTTCACCGCGCCAGGCATCGTCGGTCAGCCGCAGGTTGATGAAGCCGGGCCCGGCAATCTCGGCCGAAACGACGCGCGGCTCCTTTTCAAGTTCGGCCACCAGCGCAGTCGCCAGCGCGCGCGGATTGGTGCCCGCGGGCTTGGCCAGCACCATCGCCGCGTTGGTCGCCAGATCGCCATGCGAAGGATCGCGCGGCGGCTCGCACGTCACCGCGCCTCGGTTCAGACCGGCAGGGAGGGTTCCTGCGGCTTCGAGCGCAGTCAGCGCGGTGTCGATTACCGAGGCGAAGTCGGCGTGGAGGTTGATCCGGGCGTCAGTCATGGGCGGGCGGTTAGCCCAATCACGGACAAAGCGAAAGGGCATCGATCTGCCTGCCCTTCACTCTGGCGAGTTGCCGTTCTGCCTGCGAGAGCTGCGGGTGAGTTGCCCCTCTGCCCCCGAGAGTTGGAGACTTACTTGCGGACGTTGTACTGCAGCTGCGCGTCGGTCAGCTGGAAGCCGACGAGCAGTTCGAAGTTGGCCTTGGAGAGAGCTGCCTTGACATCGGGCTGCGAAAGCGGATCGACTGCTGCGTCTTCGTCGCCCGCGCGCCGCTTGCGCGAGATGCGCTTGACGATGTCTTCCGGAAGCGATGCCTCCGCCTTGTCCACATCGGCTCCGGCCTGCGCCCGACCCGTGGCACGATCCTGCCCGTCGGCGAAATCGATCACGACCTTGCCCACGCGCTTGGCCACAACGATGTTACCGCCGCGCACGACAGTGGAGAAATAGGGCAGTTCGACGCGGCGTGCGCCGACCTTGCTCGACCGGCGGGCCAGCACGTCGAAGCTGGCGACAGAGTGCAGCTTCGAACCGTCGGTGCACTGGGCGCGCAAGTTGGTAATCGTCGCCTCGATATCGATCGCCGCCGAATCGGTGCGAGACGGATCGCTGAAAACGGTGACGTCGCCGGTGTAATCGGGGATGCCTACGCGCGGACAAGGATCGCGCAGAGCCGTGACGCCCACCGCGTCATCAACGACAAGCTCGCCCTTCTTGCCGCCGCAGGCCGAAAGCGCGAGGGCTGCCACGAGCGGGGCGCCCAGAATTGCGATACGGCGGGCACTTGCGTTCATGGGCACTCGATCCTCGATACTTGCAGCGTCTGATCGACCGGAAACCGAACTCCGGCCAACATTTCGGCCACCTCTACCCACCGCAGCCGCTTTCGGCAATGGCGGTACGCCGCGCTTGCTGCTAAGGGCCGCAGGATGAACGCCAGCTTGCCAGACGTCGCTGCCGAAACGGCTCCATTACGCCTTCTCATTGCTGCTCCGCGCGGCTTCTGCGCCGGGGTCGACCGGGCGATAGAGATCGTCGAACGCGCGCTGCAGCGCTATGGCGCGCCGGTCTATGTCCGGCACGAGATCGTGCATAACCGCTTCGTCGTGGACGGCCTGAAGGCCAAGGGCGCGATCTTCGTGGAGGAACTGGATCAGGTCCCGGATGGCGCGCCGGTGGTGTTCTCGGCGCATGGCGTGCCCAAGGTCGTGCCGCAGGATGCGACCGCGCGCGGGCTCGACTGGCTCGACGCCACTTGCCCACTCGTGTCCAAGGTCCACCGCCAGGCCGAGCGCCAGGTCGAGGCCGGGCGCCACATCCTGTTCGTCGGCCACAAGGGTCATCCCGAAGTGATCGGCACGATGGGCCAGGTCCCCGAAGGTTCGATCTCGCTGGTCGAGACCGTGGATGACGTCGCCAAGCTGTCATTCCCGGCCGACGCGCCGCTTGCGTTCCTGACGCAGACGACCCTTTCGGTGGACGATACTGCCGAAATCGTGGCGGCGCTGCGTGTGAAGTTCCCGCAGATCGCCGGGCCAAAGGCCGAAGATATCTGCTATGCCACTTCGAACCGGCAGGAAGCGGTCAAGGCCATTGCCGGGGAATGCGACCTGCTGCTGGTAATCGGTGCGCCGAACAGCTCAAATTCGCTGCGTCTGGTCGAGGTGGCCGAGCGGATGGGCACGCGTTCGCGCCTGATCCAGCGCGCGAACGAGATCGATCCCGAATGGCTAGAAGGCGTGAACACACTGGGGCTTACCGCCGGGGCCTCCGCGCCCGAAGTGCTGGTGCGGGAAGTGGTGGCGAAGATCGGAGAGCTGCGCCCCATCTCGGAAGAGACGGTGACCACCGCCGAGGAAAAGATGGTGTTCAAGCTGCCGCGCCAGCTGCTCGACTAGAGCCGGATGACATATGATGGACCCGCCGGGACGGAGCCGATTTTGGCTCAGTGCAAGGAGTGAGGAGAGAGCCATGTTCGTCCATGGTGACCGACGAAGGACGCAGCGCTGGGCCAAAAGCGGCCCGCCCTTGCAGGGTTGCTCTGTGAGGCCCGCCGCCAGCGTCACGCCGCTTGCACGGGCAACCAGCCCGCGCTGCGCGACGTTCCTTGGCGGCGAACCTCACAGAGCAATCACGGTGCGTCCATCATATGTCATCTGGCTCTAAGGCGCTTAGTATATGGCGGTCTATACCCAGATCGGCGCGGAAGAGATGGCCGCGCTTGTCAACGAATTCGACGTGGGCGCACTGGTCTCGGCCAAGGGCATTGCCGAGGGCGTCTCGAACTCCAACTGGTTGCTGGAAACGACAGGCCGGGATGGCAGCGGTGCGCGCTTCATCCTGACGATGTACGAGTTCCGCATCGAGCTGGAGGACCTGCCCTACTTCCTTTCGCTGCTCGATCACCTGGCCGCCAAGGGCTGCCCGGTGCCGCGCACCATCCACGATCGCGACGGGGCGCTGTTCCGGCGGCGGGGCGAAAAGGCGCTGGCGCTGATTGAATTCCTCCCCGGCGTTTCGGTGAGCGAACCGACGGTGGGACAGGCCCGCGCGGTGGGTGCTGCGCTGGCGCAAATGCATCAGGCGTCGGCGGACTTTATCGGCACGCGTGCGAACGGGATGGGCCGCGCCGAATGGCAGCGGCTGTTCGACGCCTGCGGACCCGAAGGGCTGGCCGCGATCGATCCCGAACTGGCCGGGCTGGTTGCCGAGCACATGCCGAAGATCGCTGCAGGCTGGCCGCAGGACCTGCCGTGTGCGGTCATCCACGCCGACCTGTTTCCCGACAACGTGCTGATGCTGGGCGAAAAGGTTACCGGGCTGATCGACTTCTATTTCGCCTGCAACGACCTGATGGCCTACGACGTCGCGGTGACGCATGCGGCTTGGTGCTTCGACGCGACGGGCCGGAACTTCAGCACCGAGCTCTCGGCAGCACTGCTCGATGGGTACGAGGCGGTACGGCCACTGTCGGCGAAGGAGCGGGCTGCCCTGCCCCTGCTGGCGCAAGGGGCGGCAATGCGCTTCACTTCGAGCCGCGCCTACGACTGGCTCAATACACCCGCCGACGCGCTGGTGGTACGCAAGGACCCGATGGGATTCGCCCGGCGCTTGCAGTTCTATGCGGCGAACCCGGGGGTATTCGCGTGAAGCACGTCGAGATCTTCACCGACGGCGCGTGCAAGGGCAATCCCGGCAAGGGTGGCTGGGGCGCGCTGCTGCGCATGGGCGAGCACGAGAAGGAAATGGCTGGCTCTGAAAAGGAGACGACCAACAACCGCATGGAGCTGATGGGCGCGATCATGGCGCTGCAGGCCTTGAAGCAGCCGTGCCGGGTGACGCTCCATACGGACAGCAAATACGTGCTCGACGGCATCACCAAGTGGGTGTTCGGCTGGCAGAAGAAGGGCTGGAAGACGGCCGACAACAAGCCGGTCAAGAACGAAGACCTGTGGCGCGCGCTGGTGGAAGCCGTGCGTCCGCACAAGGTCGAATGGGTCTGGGTCAAGGGCCACGACGGCCACCCCGAGAACGAGCGGGTCGACAAGCTGGCAAGCGACGCGGCAGTGGCGGCCTGACGGCGGCTGCCGCCGCCAAGGCGACTGACAGCATACGCAGACTTGCTATCGACAGGCCGTTGCCGGAATGAAGCATCCGACTTCACGGATCTGAGGCGCTGGAGGGTAGCCCGTCACGGGGAGGCCCGCCGCCTCGAGCCAGGCATGAGCCATGAACTTCCGGTCCGTGTCCCGGCCTGAGCCCAGATGCAGGACCGACGGAATATGCCGGCGACGGAGCATGGCGTGGCCCGCCAGTGCCTGCTGAAGGCAGACCGCCCGGAACGGCACCCATCGGGCAACGGTTTCAAGCGTTCGCCCGATCCGGGCTGCGGTGTCTGCATTCGCCGAGGGTGCCACAGAAGCTGCCGCGATGGCGCGAGGGTCGTCCGGTGCCACAAGGTCGCCGAGGTGTTCCGCCACCTTGCGAAACGGCATGACCATCAAGATCAGGCGGGCAAGGGCAAGACAAAGAACGGCTTCGAGCACCAGGCCTGATGCGCGGACAGGCTGGCCTGTCCTTTCCCATTTATCCCGCAGTATTGCGAGAGCAGACCGGCGGCGTACTGGCGCCGCCGTTTCCAGCCATCGATCGAGCGTTGCAGCGAGCGGCCTGACCTGCGCCCCATATCGACCGGCCAGATTTGCGATGATCCAGTTCCCGTTGCCATTGCCTTCCAGAAATACTGGTCCCATCGGAGTCAGGACGATATCCCAATGAATCGCGGGAACGGCAGGAACAGTCGACATCGCGAGAAGCGCGTCCCGAACCGCTTCGGCAAAGAACGGGACCCTCCTGCCCGAGATGCGAGGTCCATCCACCTCCCGGAAATCCAGCATCGTATCGGGGCTTTCGAGCACGGCTCCGCCTTTGGCAATGCCGGTGTCCGGATCGATCGGAGCGTAAATCTGGCCGTTCAGGAAGTTCCGAGGCTTGAACCCGGGGAGAGGCAGTATCAGCAAGGCAGAGTCCAACTGCGGCGGGCCTGCGGGAATGCGCGACGTTGCCAGACGCAGGACTGGCGCGCGGCCGCGCCATGACAGATCGGCGAGGCCATCAGCGGACACCAGCCGGTCCTGCACGATCAACTCGTGCCCTGCGCTCAATTGCGTCAGGTGGTCACTCAGCCTGCCTGCATCGACATCGACACCATCGATCTGCCAACCATCGCCGGTTCGGGTGATCGCCGATACGTTGCGACCGCCAGAACCATAACGGGGTTTGAGGACCAGCCCGGTCGGCCCGATGACGCGCGCCAGTTCTTCGATGCACAGCGGATTGCGCACGGTGTGCGTGCCCGGCACACACACGCCGGCCGCTTTCAGGCGCTCGGCCAGCGCCTGCTTGTCTGAAAGAAGCGCCTGTCCGTCGGGAGAGCCAAGTTCTCGCACCAGCAGCGCTGCGGAGCGTGCCGACATGAGCGGAGCGCGACGATACAGCCGCCGCCATACGAAAGCGTCGACAGGGTCGGCGCCTGTCAGAAGGCAATCCCGGTAAAGCGAAAGGAATGCGCGAAGTTCCAGCCTTCGCAAACGCGCAAAGCGTGCTGCCAGAACCAAAGCCGCAATGGCCCAGGCTATGCGATTTGCGCAGAAGAGAACTGGACGCAGAACAACCGGAAACCTGTCGTACCACCTCGCCGACGCCCACTGGCGACATCGACCGACGTCACGATCGGCGCAACGCCCCCAGCCAAGCCCGTCAAAAGGGAGGCTTCGCCAGACACTCATCCCTTGAGGACTCTGTAGGGACGTGTCTTTCCGGGTGCTGAGGATACCCAGCGCACACGCCCCATCGGTGATGGCTCGACTTCAGGAACCTGTCTTGAGGAACGGCGAACCTTCGATGCCTGAAGTGCCGCCGCCCGCGGTCAGTGCGCTGATGTCTGCATCTTCGATGCGCGGTGACTGCCAAGCCTTGCGAGCGGGGGCCTGAACTTCTTCACCAGTTTCGATAGTTAACTTTTGGTTAGGCATAAGGAGACCTCCAAGCTCTTTCACGCAACGCATAGCAGTGCAGAAATAATGTGATTAGATCAATGATTGTTTTGGATTTTTAATCTGCATTGCGACTTGCATATGTCTGCTTGTCGGCGATAGTTCAGCATGATCGAGCCTGTTGGTCCCCCACCGTATACCTATCGAATGTCAGGACTGAATGTCCGATCCATGATCGCTTTGCCGATGCGAGCGGATACGGGAGCCGTCGAGGTAGCCGAGGCGGACGTGACAATGCAGGTCGAGGATGTCCCCGAACACCTTGAAGACATCCTGCACAGCGGCGCCAACTGGGAAATCAACCGGAACAGCTTCCTGCTGAACCTGCCAGACATTGGCCGCTTCATGGCTACGGACGGTGATCGCATCAGCATCTGCCCAGCGCCGGACATGCCGGTCGAGGATGTGCTGATATTCGCGACCGGGACGGGCCTTTCGGCCATTCTGTACCAGCGCGGTGGGTTGCTGCTTCATGCCTCGTCAGTGGTTCACGAAGGTCGCGCCTACCTCTTCTGCGGGCCGAGCGGCGCCGGCAAATCAACTCTTTCGGCGGCCTTATGCCGCGCCGGATGCGATTTTCTGTCCGATGACATGTGTGCCATCACCCAGTCAGACCAAGGGCCGGCGATGGTGGAGCGCGATGGACGGGCGCTCCGCCTGTACGCTGACAGCATTGAACGCCTGGCGCTAGGGAGCTCGACAGGCCCTCGCGTACGACAGCTTGTCGAGAAGTTTCACGTTGCTCCGCCGACGACAGCGGACCAAGGCGGAGCCGTGCCGATCGGGGCAATCTACATGTTGACAGCTTCCGATCCGGGACAGGCTCCTGCCATAACCCGGATGACACCCCTGAATGCGGCTCAAGCTCTCCTGCGGCAATCATACCGGCGTCAGATCGCGCTTTCCTATGCCAACCAGAGCGGGCTGGCTGGCCGCATCGGCGCGCTTGCAGCCGGGATCGGAGTCTATCACCTGAGCAGGCCTCGCGACCTGGAGCGTCTGGACGAGACGACTGCAGCATTGATGAAGCACTGGCAAAGTCCGAGCGTGGCGTAGCGACCGTGGCGACCCTACCGGCCGGACTGATCTGGCTCGCATCCTATCCCAAGTCCGGCAACACCTGGATGCGCGTCCTGTTTGCCAACTTGCTGACTGGCAACGAACAACCTTGCAACATCAACCGGCTGTCCGAGGAAGAACTGCTGATAAGCCGCTGGCGGTTCTGCGACGAGCTTCTGGTGGAACCGGACAGCCTCTATTCGGCAGAGCTGGCGAAACTTCGCGCGATGCAAGGCGCGTTCGTCGCAAGGCGTCTTGGAACACCTTTCATCTGCAAGACCCATGACAGGTTTGATACCGAAGTAACCGGACTGCCAGGAAGCCGCGGCCTGTACCTTGTCCGCGATCCCCGCGATGTCGCGATCTCGCTTTCGCATCACGCCGGCATTTCGATCGATGCAGCCATTGCACAGATGCTCGATGCGACGGCCCACTCCGACGGACCGATGCAGTTGCGCTACGCCTTGGGGGACTGGGCTTCGCATGTGACGGGCTGGACCACGCAAGAGGAAATTCCGGTTAAGGTCGTGCGATATGAGGATCTGCGGCAGGACACCAAAGCCGAATTTAGCAGAATCATCGGGTGGTTGAATGGCACCGCCAGTTCTGCGGAAGTGGATCGAGCGATCGACCATTCGTCTCTCAGAGAACTGCAGCGCCAGGAGGCAACGCACGGCTTTCGCGAAAGCCTGGCGCAGCAAGAGCGCTTTTTCCGGTCGGGCAAGGCCGGGGAATGGCGCCAGGCGCTGACCCCTGGTCAGATCCGCAGGATCGAAGACGCATTTGGGCCGGTGATGGAACAGTGGGGCTATTCCCAGGTGCACCTGATCGCAGGCCGCACGTCTGATCGGCCGTACATTCCAAGGGAGTTACAGATGGGAAAATTGGTTCAGCGCGCGCGGGGCATGTTGGGCTCGGCTCAGGAGAACTCCACCTTGCTGCTCAATGTGCAGGCTGGGCGCTACCACGAATTGAACGAGGTGGCCTCGCGGATCTGGGAACTCCTCGCACAGCCTATCGACGAAGACGATATCGTTGCAACGCTTGAGGCCGAGTATGATGTGCCGGCTGCCGATTGCCGGGATCAGGTGACAGCATTTCTCCGCGAACTGAGGGAGCGCGGGATGCTGGAAGTGGTGTAACGGCGTGAAACTGATCTGCGGTATTGTGCGCCTGGATGATGCCTGCCCGCCAGAGCAAATGCTCGACGGCATGATTGAGGCGATGATTCCCGAGGGGCTGTCCCCCGCCGTCAGCCGACAGACACATGGTCGTCTGAGCATGGCCATCCTGGATTTCTCGCATGGAGGCGCGCGTCCGGTCGAGAAGGAGGCGTGGATCGTAGCGGCAGATGTGCGACTGGATGTCTTCTCGGATTGTCCGGAGCAAATCTTTCTGACCAGCCTTGCCACGCATGGCGCGGACTTTCCCGATCGCATCAATGGCGACTTCGCCGTGGCGATGTGGGAGCAGAAGCAAAACGTCCTCTGGCTGGCCCGCGATTTCATCGGGGCAAGGCCCTTGGCCTGGACTCTGCGCGCGGGACGCTGGTTCGCTTTCGCCAGCCTGCCGAAAGGTCTTCACAAAGCCGGTGTGGCATCCGCGATTCCGGACCAGCCTGCCCATGCAATCAGACTGCGCCAGTCATTCTTTCGGGGCAGCGACAGTGGCTTTGCCGAAATCGCCTATCTCCCTGCCGGTCATAGCCTGCGGTTCAGTGTCGAGGACCAAGCTCCGCAGATTCATCGGGCATACCGCCCGGACGAAAGCGCCGTCGGCAAATGGACAGGAACCCGGGACGCTGCCGCCCGAAAGCTGAAAACGCTGCTCGACGAAGCCGTTCGGCGGCGTCTGCCAACGGACAAGCCCGTCGCCTGCCACCTCAGCGGAGGGCTCGACAGTTCGGCGATAACGGCGCTGGCAGCCAAGGCCGCGCGCGGGCGCGGCGCGGGCGTCATCGCGCTAAGCATGACAACACTCAAGCCGATCGGCCCAGCGCAACTCGATGAGCGCCCCTTGATCGAAGCTCTCCTGAAGCAATATCCGGACGTTGAACACCACGTGGTCCACGATTGCCTGCATATGCCCGGCCAGCCGGAGGATACGGACTGGCCGGGCGGTGTGATCGGCGGGCATGACGATCAGATGATGGCGCTGGCGGCCAAAGCCGGCGCAGATCGGGTCCTCAGCGGCGTCGGTGGCGACGAAGGAGCGACCTACAACGGCGCCAACCTTTACGCTGCCCTGTTCCTGAAGGGGGATATGCGAACTCTCGCCCGGGAACTCCGGTCGCGCGCCAGGACGGATGGCAAATCGCTGAAAGCCACGATCCGCGCTCGCCTTCTGAAACCCCTGCTTGCCAAGCTTCCGATGCCGCGTCGCGGACCATCCCGTTCACCGATGGATGCAGCTTCAGGCATTCTCCGATTCGTGAAACCCGCATTCAGGAGCGAAATCCTCGACAGAAGCATGCAGCCGATTCTCCAGGCGAATACGCCAAGGGAGCGAGTCACGGCCTTTGCGGATCATCATATCCCATCGCGTTGTACCTACTTCTCGATAATGGCTGCCCGCCATGGACTGGCGGTAACCTTTCCGATGCTTGATCGAACGGTCGTGGACTTCATGTTGTCTTTGCCGCTGCATCACTTCGTGCACGACGGGTACAGTCGCCAACCCTTCCGCACCGCCATGGAAGGCATCCTGCCCGACGAAGTCCGCTTGGCGCAGGTCAAGGTCGGATTATTCGACGAGCGCTTCATGGGCTACGCAGAGCTGAAAGAGAAACTGCTGCTGTCGCTTGATCTGCTGCGCGCCTCTGTCGATGGACAGTCGACGATCTTCGATCTGGACGCGATCGGCGCCGGGCTCCGGCTTTTACCCGATGCAGCAAGGCTGGATGATATTTCACAGCTGGGTCGTGCAGCGCTGGACAGGGACACACCGCCCTGGTTGCCATTGATGGCCGTGGAGTGCCTCATTGCTGCCCACCGACTTGGTTTCCGGCCCGAGATGAGCAGTCCATCGGTCTAGCCTGGCCGAGCTCGTGTCCTGCAGCTTTCGTACTACGCAAGGCTGGAGGCCATTCTGCTTCTGTCTGCAACGCGGCCAGTGATGATTTCGAAAGCGCGGGCCGCCTGTCCGATGACCATGCCGATACCATTGATCGTGCGACACCCCCGCTGCCTGGCAAGGCAAAGCAGTTCCGTTTCGGGCGGGAAGTAGATGATATCGGCGACCCAGTGCCGCGCTTCGACGGCATCTTCGGCAATCGGCATACCGGGTTTGCCGTTCATGCCGATCGGCGTGGCGTTGACGATACCGTCAGCAACCGCCATCTCGACCGCATCGGGAGTAAGGGCGATGATCCGGGCATTGGTGAAACGCGCAGCAAGATCGTCTGCCAGGAGCCTTGCGCGGTTCTCGTCCACATCGACCAGTTGCAGCGTGCCGACCCCCAGCGAGAGCAGGGCATTGGCGACGGCAGCCCCCGCCCCTCCTGCACCGAGCTGGACCACATTGTTCAAGGCGACGCCCGGCAATCCTTCGGCAATGGAGTCCCGGAAGCCGGCCATGTCGGTATTGAAGCCGCACAGCTTGCCATCGTGGATGGATACGGTGTTGACTGCGCCCACGGAAAGCGCGGTCTCGTCGAGTTCATCAAGCAGCGATACCACGGCCTGCTTGAACGGATAGGTCACGTTGAAGCCGCTGTAGCCCTGGTCCAGCAGGCGCTTCAGGACCAGTGGAAGATCACTGTCGGCCCAGCCTCGCGCGGAAAAATCATAAAGGTCGTAACGCAAGGCGATACCCTGCGCCTGCGCTTCCTTCTCGTGCAACTCGGGCGAGCGCGAGGCGAGGATCGAACGTCCAAGAAGGCCGGATAGGATCATTTGTGCCTTCGAAAAGCGTCCCGGCACCACGGGGATGCCGGGACATAGGGTGGATCAGAAGTTTACGCGTGCGCCAAGATAGAACGAGCGACCGATCGGATCGTAGAGCGCAACGTCCGTGCCATTCTGCGAGCTCGCCACGAAGGGCAGGCCGCGATCGAACAGGTTGTTCACGCCGGCGCGAAACTCGATCGACTTGTTGACGCGAACAGTGCCGAACATGTCCCACAGCGCATAGGCACCCACGCCAACCTGGGCGGTGGTAGGAGTAAGGACCGAGGTCGTGTCCTTCATCGCGCTCTGGTAACGCCAGCGAAGGCCGAGCGTGGTGGCGTCCGAACGGTAGCCGAAGCTGGTGACCGACTTCCATTTCGGCGTGGCGCGCGGCGGAAGGCTGCTGACGCCTGCCGCACCGTTGCTGATGCCCGTGTAGTCGAGCTCTGCCGCGCCAGGGATCAGCTGCAGCTTGTACTTGTGCAGCCAGCCCACGGCCGCGTTCACGAACAGACGACCGCTGTCTCCACGCAGGATCGGTGACGGCACTGTCCAGTTCACCTGCGCCTCGACGCCATCGGTCTTGACCGATCCAAGGTTGAGGAACGGCGTGGCGACGTTGACCAGCTGCCCCGAGTTATCGCGCGAGAGCAGGCCGCAATAGAGGTTGGTCTTGTCGTAGCTGGGGTTCGAGCCATCGAGGTTGAAGCACTTCGACAGCACGGTCAGGCCGGGCACGGTCGAGATCACGTTCTTGACCGCGATATTGTAGTAGTCGACCGAAAGCGTGAAGTCCGACAGAAGCCCGCTCTGGAAGGGCGAATTGAGCACGAAGCCGAAATTGTAGGTATCGGCGCGTTCGGGCGTCAGGTTGGTGTTGCCCGAGACGAGCTGGCCGGTGGCCGTGGTCGGGAAGGTGTAGCTGGAGATTGCAGCCTGCGGAATGCCCTGTGCAACGCAGAGTTCTGCAACCTTGGCACCGTTGGCACCCGTGCGCGCGGTCGAGCGGATATCGCAAGGATCGCCCAGTGCGCCTGGCGGCGTGCCGATCACCAGCTGGTTGCCCTGCTGCGGCGAGAACAGTTCGCCGATGTTCGGCGCACGCACCGCGCGCTGGTAGCTGCCACGGAACAGCAGCGGCTCCACCGGCTTCCAGCGGGCGTCGACTTCGTAGCTGGTGACCCCGCCGGTGACCGAATAGTCGGAGTAGCGGATCGCGCCGCCGATGCCGAATTCCTCGATGAACGGCTTGTCGGCGATCAGCGGTACGTCAACCTGCGCAGCAAATTCCTTCACGGAGATGCGACCCGAGGCGGGCTGCGAGGCAATCACGGATTCGATGTTCTGGGCGCGAAGATCGCTGTCTGGAATGTAGTTGTAGCTGTTCCTGCGATAGCCTGCGACGAAGGCGATCTGGGCAGGGCCAGCGCCAAGATCGAACAGCTTGCCGTTGACCTGCAACTGGGCCTGCGTCTGGGACAGCTTCTCCTTCGAGAATGCGGTCTTGGTGATGTAGTCCACGCAGGCCTGCGACAGCGAGCGGGCGTTGGCATCACCGAAGATGTTGAAGCCGCCGGTGCAAAGCGAACGGCCACCGTCAGCCGCGTTCAGCAAGGTCTGGACGCGGCTCTTGACCACGGCGTCGTTGAGCTGCTGGTCATGGACCGACTGGTCGTAGGATGCATAGAGATCGAACGACCAGCCCGAGGTGATGTCCCCCTTCAGGCCGGCCATGTACTGCTGGACGACGTAGTTCTCGTCCCAGTTCTTGTAAGGCACGCCAACGTAGCGGCCATTCCAGGTGAACGGCGCATTGGGGTTGGGGCGCGAAGCGAGGATCGTGCGAAGGTCCTGGGGGATGAACGGATTGGTGACCGGGATCGTGGTCAGTGAACCGAACTGGGTGAGGCTGCCGCCTGACGCAGTCTTGACCGAAAGGTCGACATACATGAACTGGCCATAGGCGGTGAGGCCCGGCGCAAGGTCGTAGTCGGCCTTGACGAAGGCAGTCTTGCGCTTGAGGCCATTGGCGAAATCGATCTGCTGGCCGACCGGCATGCGAACGTTGTTGCCGACGATCAGGTAGCCGTTTGAGCCGTTGGGACCCTTGTAGTTGCGCGCACCGGTCTGCGTGAACAACGTGCCATCATTGTTGAAACCGAGGTTCAGCAACTGGAAATTGGCCGGCAGGTTGTTGACGCCGTAGCCCGCAAATACCGACGAGACGACCGCCGCGTCAGGCGCATTGGTCGCGCTCGGCACAAAGGTGCCGTTGCCGATGAACGACGAGGGCGTCTTGTCGAAGAAGAAGTCGCGGGTCGAGCCGTTCACCTGGTCCTGATGAGCATAGCTGAACGCCGCCATGACGTGACCACGATCCTCGGCAAAGCTCGATCCGAAAGCGAGCGAGCCGTTGAACTTGTAAGCATCGCCGCGGTCGCTGATCGAGTTCTGCACGTCGATGCGCACGCCGTCGAAAGCGCGCTGGGTCTTGAAGTTGACGACACCCGAGATGGCATCGGAACCGTAGATAGCCGACGCGCCGCCCGTGATGATGTCGACACCACCCATGATCGATTCAGGCAGGATGTTGATGTCCACGTTGCCATTGATATCCGACAGCGGCAGGCGCTTGCCATCAAGCAGCACGAGATTGCGGTTGGTGCCAAGGCCGTGGAGGTTGACCGATGCGCGGCCGCCTGTGCCCTGTCCGCCGGTGTTGGCGTTGCCGGCGGTCGTGAAGCTCGGAAACTGGTTCAGCGCGTCCTGAAGGTTGACCTGTCCGGTCTCCTTGAGCGCGGTCTCGCCCACCGAGACGATCGGGCTGACGGCGGTGTTGTTCGGTCGGGCGATCAGCGAGCCGGTAACGATGATTTCCTTGGTGTCGTCCGGCGCTTCAGCAGCCTGGTCCTCTGCACCATTCTGGGCCGCATCCTGAGCGAGCGCGGGCGCAGAGAGCGCGGCAGCTACGGTCAACAGGGACGCGGAAAACGCAAGGCGAGTGCCCCTCAAATTCATGGTCATCCTCCTCCAGGGGCAGCTGGATTCGCCGCCCTTCACCGAGGGCTCATTTATGTGACGAACTAGTCCCTGTCAAATAACTTGTGACTGGTTAGTTACACTTTGTGGCGTTCCACCAGAAACGCTGCTGCCGCACAGATGAGCAAGGGCGCGCAGTAGGCTCCGAAAAGCGCCGGTAACGGTGCGTTTGCCGCCATCAGGTAGCCGCCCAGCATCGGGCCGATCATCGCCCCGCCCCGGCCCACGCCAATGGCCCAACCCACGCCGGTGGCGCGCACCTCGCCGGGATAGGCGCCCGCCGCGATCGGCCAGACGCCGTTGTATCCGCCCTGCAGGGTCACGCCGATCACGAAGGCGACGACCAGCGTCAGCCACACCGGCATTGCGATCGATCCGAAAACCACCATCGCCACCCCCGCGCCGGTCAGCATCACGGGAACCAGCTTTCCCAGCGGCACGCGCAAGGCAAGGACGCTCATCGCCATCGTGCCGACGAAGGCACCGAGGTTGTAAAGCGCGCCAGCGTAAATACCGTTGGTCTCCGAAAGGCCCGCCGCGATCGACAGCTTCGGGATCCAGCTGACGATGAAGTAGAGCACCATCAGTCCGAAGAACACGGCACACCACAGGGCGATGGTCCGTGCGCGCAGGGCCGGAGCAAACAACTGGCCTACCTTGCCCGCCGAGGCGCGCCCCTGGCTCGCCTCAGGTTTCACATGAGGCAGGAGCAGCCACGCTGCCGGCAACAGCGCCACCGTCAGCACCGCAGCGCCCAGCAGCATGGCCTGCCAGCCATGGATCGGAAGCGCATGCGCCACGATCAGCCCGGTGAACACCGCCGCAAAGGGATACCCTGCCTGTACCACGCCCACCGCCAGATTGCGCTGTGCGGGAGGCGCGCTCTCCGCGGCTAGCGCCGCCATCGCCGCGAGCACCGTTCCGATGCCCGAGCCCACGATTACCCGCATCGCGAACAGGAATGGCACGTTCGGAGCGATACTGCTGGCGAACATGCCGACCGACATCAGGCACAGCGCCGCAAGGATAACCGCGCGCCGCCCAAGCCGATCAGCCAGCGGGGCAATGAACATGCCGCCGATGGCCATGCCGAGAAGGCCAGCGCTGAACAGGTTGCCCATCGTTGCTGCGCCAATGCCCCATTCCGCCTGCAGTCGCGGAGCAATGAACGACAGGATCGTCACGTCCACGCCGTCGGCCATGTTGATCGCGAAGCACAGAGCAACGATGCCCAAGGCCTTGCGCGACCACTCCGTGGGGCCGTCGGCCATGGAGTCGGGTGCGGGAAGTGCCATTCGTCTTCTCCTTTTGGCGCAAGGGCAGACGTCCGGCCGATCCATGGACGAGCAGCAATAGCTGCCCGGCCGGTCAGTCCTTCTTCGTCACCCAGGCCAGAATGATGTCCGCCACCTGCCCCGCCCGTCGCTCGATCGCCTCGGGGCTGGTCATGTCCACCCCGAAGTTGTGCGCGAAGGTGAACTGGTTGGAGACGTTGTAGAAACTCAATGCGGTCAGATTGAGATGCAGGTCCACCGGGTCGATGCCATCGCGGAAAGTACCTTCCGCCTGTCCCCGGGCGATGATGCTTTCGAGGATGCCGATGACCCGGCGGTTGCCTTGGGGCAGGCCCTCGATCTGCTTGAGATGTTCGGCGCGGTGGATGTTCTCGTTCATCACCAGTCGCACCAGTTCAGGATGGCGCGCGTGATAGCGCACGTCATGCTCGATCAGACGGCGCAGCGCGTCGGTCGCGCTGCCGCTCTCGATGTCGACTTCGGCCTCGCTCTCGCGGACGCGAGCATAAGCGCGTTGCAGGACGGCACGATAAAGCTCGTCCTTGCCTTCGAAGTAATAGATCCTATGCAGGCCGGATCGGCTATGCCGTTGTTCCGTCAAACCCCACGGAGAACGCTACATGGAGAACTCATCGTCAGATTACTGCCCCAAGACTTCTGTCATTGTCAGCGTTGAGCTCAGCAAGCGCAACTGGCTTGTTGCCTCGCTCTCGCCAGGAGCGGCGAAGCCTTCGCTGCGGACAATTCCTGCCGGGAACAGCGCGGCACTGATCAGTCACCTTCGCAATCTTGAGTGCAAGGCCGCTGATCGTATCGGTGAACCTGCCGCCATTCGCCTGTGCTTCGAGATTGGATATGATGGCTTCTGGCTCGCAAGGCTACTGCGGTCGAACGACATCGATACCTATGTGCTGGATCCCGCCAGCTTCCTCGTGTCGCGGCGAGGCAGGCGCGCAAAAACCGACCGGATCGACGCCGAAGCAATGATCGGGATCCTCAAAGCCTATCTCGCTGGCGACAAAAGCGTGTGCCGTGTCGTGGACGTGCCCTCTCCCGAGGAAGAGGACGCGCGCCGAGTAATGCGGGAGCGCGGCGATCTCGTGCACGAGCGCACCCGAATTATCTCTCGGATCAGGGGGCTACTTGCATTACAGGGCATACGATCTGTCAAAGCCATCAAGGGCGGTGACTGGTCAAAACAGCTCGACGACATGCGCACCGGCGATGGGCGGCCTTTGCCACCAAACCTTCGTCGACAAATTGAGCGCTGTTTCGAACGGCTCGCGTTGCTCAACGATCAGATCAAGGACATCGAGCGGGACCGCGCTGAAGTTGTGCTCCATGAGGAGTCTACCTTCCCATGCCGAGAGAAAGCGGTTCGCCTTGAGCAGCTGAAGGGCAT
>NZ_LSIA01000293.1:0-1366 GCF_001556015.1 Novosphingobium sp. CCH12-A3
AGGCCGCGCCGCTCCGGTTGGGCGAGGCGATGCAGGAGGGTCAGGCGCCGCCCGAGGGGGTAACGGTCAACGCGCTGTTGGCTTCGTGCGGCAGCGATATCATCGGTCTGCGTGACGCGGCGCTGATCAGTCTCGCCTATGATGCGGGTTTGCGCGTGTCCGAACTGGTTGGGGCGACGGTGGTCGATCTTTCCCAGTTTGGCGATGGCAGCGGGCGGCTCGAAATCACGCATTCCAAGACTGACCAGTTGGGGGAGGGGGCTCTGGCCTGGCTGTCGGCCGATACCATGGTGCGTCTGTCGGCCTGGTTGCTCGCGAGCGGGATTGCGCATGGCCCTGTGTTCCGGCGCATCAATGTGCTGACCAGTCCGCCAGACGCTGCCGGGCAGCGACTTGTGCGGCACTACATCGGTTCAAAACCGCTCACCAGGCAGGGTGTGGTCGCGATCCTGCGCCGCCGGGTGCTGGAGGCGGTCGATCTGGGCCTGGTCGAGCTTGAGCCCGGGATGGAGGGCGACACCGTTCGCGGCCTGAGCGCGCACTCGTTCAGGGTCGGGCTCACGCAGGATCTGTTCGCGGCCGGTGAGGACGGCGCGGGAATTGCGCTTGCGCTGCGGTGGTCGTCGCCGACGACAGCTTTACGCTATGCGCGCGAACTGGCCGTGGGCAACAATGCGGCGGCGCGGGTACTGGGGCGCTTGCGCGGCGGTGGCAGCCAGACGCCTGCGTAGCCCGCCCGCCAACCAGGATATATTATGAGGTTATGTCCCGGCGGTCATGTAGAATTGCGGGTGCATCTCGCGCCGCAGCTTCTCGGCATGCGCAAGCTCGTCAAGCTGCGCCGAACTGGAAAGACCGGGGTCTTTCCGCAGATGTGCCGCGAGCTGGAGCACGGCGCGCTGGAAGGATGTGTTGCTGCTGGCACGCTGCCGAATGCCAAGATTGTAAAGTTCGGCAAGATCGAGCGCGAGCAAGGCTACCGCTTCGGGAATATCGGAGAGGGCAATGTCGCGAATGGTGGCGACATACTCGTACTCGCCATGCCCGAACAGATTAAGCTCGACCAGCCCATTGGCCATCACATGGCCGATCGGCTCCCCGGCGAATTGGACCCGACCCTCGGCGGCGACCAGTCCTTGGGTCAGATTCCAGTTCAGTTTACTGCGAGCGCGCTCAAGCCAGCGCGAGAGCAGCAGAAATTTGCGGCGAAAGGCCTGCTCGAAGGGATGGCTATGTGCGGGCCAGACTTCGAAGGCCGCGGGGATCCGCTCGAGTTGCTCGGTAAGGTGTGGGCCGTTGAAGAACGACTCCGCGCTGAAATGACGCAGCTCGACATAGCCCTTGAGCAGCTTGGCGAAGTTTGCCG
>NZ_LSIA01000294.1:0-91796 GCF_001556015.1 Novosphingobium sp. CCH12-A3
GGGACACTCAAAGCTCATGGCCATCTACGCCACGTGGGTCTGGGATGACGGATACTCTCGGGCTTCGTGCGGTATTCCTGCAAAGGGGCAGGCACACCCGCCTTGTCCATGCGCGCGGTATCGCTCGTCCAGCTTTCCGGCAGAAACAGCCGCAAGCTCAGCATGAGCGGAACTTCGCCCGAGGCCAATGTCACCGACACCAACGTCTGGCAGTTCGCATTCTTGCCCAGCGCCGTAGCGTACTGGGGGGCGACGCCAACCGAGGCCTTGCCCTTCTTCGGCAGAGCGGTGTCGTCGATGATCAGCCAGGCTCCGTCATCGCCGACCAACTCGTCGGCCTGCTGCCACAAGGTCGCTTCCAGCGGAGCACTGTCCCACAGGCCGGCCCCGATGAAATGATGCAGCCGGTCATAAGCGACGGCGTCCGATCGGGCCGCCATGGGCTGGATGCTCTTGCGATCACCCGGCCCAATCAAGCCGGCGATATAGGCCGGGCACATCCGCCGCCGCGTCTTGTTACCCAGACCTTCCAGATACGGGGCAAGCCACCGCTTCAGATCCCCCTGCCAGTCCTCGTCCATCGCCAGCCTCCATAAAAGCTGGCTCCCCATGAATCACGCAATCAGCGCAAAGGGAATCCCAAAAATCAAATTTCTGCCAAAGTAGTGCTAGGAGGCCGCAATCGCAACCATCGGTGGTTGTGCGCTCGTGCAATCGCACAGCGCTGACCTTCCGCGACAACTCATCCATCGCCCAAGAGCAGGGCTGGGATCACTTCCCATAGCGCCTGCCCAGTCAGCGAGTGCGTTTACTCCGGCTTAAATGAGGTCGCGCACAGCGCCAGGAGGGACAGTTCCATGTCGCGCGACCTCACAAAACCCTCTGGATTCCCTCCCTATGCCGCCTGTGCTATGATTCCCGCTGAAGGAATCCGCTCATGACCACGATTTTCGACGATAGAGGTGACATTCGCAAAACTACAACGGCGGCACGCAGGCCTGCGACCGATTGGCTTTGGCGCCCTTGGTATGCAAAGCTCTGGTGGACGACGATCCCGGCCTGGTGGATTGGCATGGCCGCATCCACCCGCGTGCCAGCGCTAGGATCCTTCTACGACAGCGCTCTGGCGGGATTTCTCAACATCCTGTTCTTCCCGCCGACCGCGCTTATGGTGCTGGGCGTCTGTTACGTGCAACAGCGCTTGACCCTTTTCCCAATGTCAGGCGAAAGCGCACTTCTCTCCGATGAAGCCACGGATGCGATGGCTTATCTGGAAGCGGAGGACGTTCGGGCTCTTGAGGAGTTCAAAGCGAGCACCGACATTTACGATCCTCGATCCGGCGGCCTCTTTATCGGAAACCCTTTGAGTCCGCAGAATCCTCATCATCGTTTCTAGCGCTTCTTGAAAGTGCTATCGCCATCCGCAGGGCTGTTCTCTGCATCGAGGGAGAATCGCCCGCTTTTCAGGATGGCATTCTGATCAATCGAAGTGATCGGGCCGGTCGCGTCGAATGTTGCGCGGCCCGCGTCCGCATCGCCAAGATAGCGGTTGCGCAGGCCCTCGGGCCCGAGGATGCGATTGGATAGCTCACGCGAAAATGTGACCGACGGATCCGATGAGCGGGCAGCCGCACGCTGAGCCGCCGCGATCGCATTGCGCACATCGTAGTTGACAATGTCGAGATTGGCCTGTGCCGTTTCGCTTTCAATGCCCTGATCTTGGCTCCGGAATCCAATGCTCGCGCCGACGCGGCCCGATGTGGATTGTGACTTGATGGGGCCTTGGCTTTTGTTTCCACTCTGGCCCTGCTGCCCCCGACCTCCTGTGGCTTCGGATTCCGCGACACCGACGCTGCCTCCCAGATCTCCTCCCACCGTGGTGCCCATCGAGACTTGATCCTGCGCCGACCGAGAAATACCGCGCTGCCATCCGGTCTGCGCGATGATCGCCTGCACGTCACGGGTTAGTGTATCGGCGACCTGCGGCTTCAGCCGCCAGTTGCCGTGCCGATCCATCTCGAACCCACCCTTGAGCCAGTTCGACATCATCGCCTGACCCTGTTCGCCGCTACTCAGGAAATGCTCGATTGTATCGGGGCCAGCCTGCTTGCCCGCCTCGAAGCGCGTGCTGGTGTCGCTGCGCGCCGACTGCTGGAAGCCGACCGAGCTGGAGACAAGCACATCGTTGTTGGCGAAGCTGAACCGCGCCCGCCCGCCACTGGCGATCGCGCCGAGCTGACTCTCGTTGATCAGCCCGCCGCGCCACATCTCCGCGGCCGTCTCCGGGGTCAGATTGAGGTTGATGTCTCCGTTCTGCGCCATCGCGATCTCACGCTTCGACATAGTGACACCATGATCGGTCAGCAGCTTTTGCATGCGCGTCAGCCGTTCGTTGTCGACAATCCGCGTCAGGCGTTCGTTGCGGGCGCGATCGGCGATCCCTTCCGCGCCGCCCTCCGCCATATCGGTCTGGTTGCCGACGCCCTGGGAAAGCGTGCGGATGAAGCTGTCGAGCCGCGCGGCCTGTCGCACTGACATGCCCGCAGCGGCAGCGCCTTCGGCAAAGCCCGCATTGTCGGCCTGACGGCGCTGCTCGCCGATCCGGGCGGCCGAACGGGTGCCATCGGGACCAACTTCGCGCTGGGCGTCGAGCTTGCCCGACCGCTCCGCGAAGTCATAGCCCGCCGCCTCGCGGGTGCGGCCATAGACGCTGGTGCCCTCGCGCGCAGCCTCTGCCGTCGCGCCGTCGGCCGTTCCGACCTGGACCGCGGCATTGTAGGTTTCCAGCGCCCGGAGCACCTGGGCTTCATTTCGGCCGGTTGCGCGGGAGAGTTGGGTGATGGCGGTGGAGCGGGCTTCGCCAGAGAGGGTGTTGATGAAGGAGATGCGGCGGGAGGCTTCCTGCACAGGGATTCCAAGCATCGCTGCGGCATTGCGCTGGCCGGTATTGCTGCCGGTGCGGTGCGCCTGCTCGGTCGCCACATTGCCGCGCTCGATCCTTGCCACATTGTCGCCCGCGAAGTCGCGCCGGCCTTCCATCGCGCCCACCTGGATCTGAGCGCCGGTGAGGTCGTTGCGCAGCATCTGCTCCTGGTCGAACGTATTGGCGATGAGCTTGGCGAAGGTCGGATCGGCCGAAGCCTGACCGATCACGGTCGAGGCCTTGAGCGCCGCATCCTTAGCATCATAGCCGCTGCGCTCGAAATGCCGCTGTGCGCCTGAAAGCATCATGTCGTAGGCGCGCTGATCGCCGAAAGCGCGCCATTGCACCATCTTCTGCGCGAACGCAGCAAAGGCACGCTCGCCAGACTGCCCCTCGCCAAAATAGTTGGTGCCAAGGCTACGCAGCGCGTCCTTCTCGGCAAAATTGTGGATCGCACTCGTGGCGGCATTCTCGCGCACCGCGCGGACGGTGGCGGGGTCGGTCAGGCTGCGGCCGATCATGGCCGGCGACAGGCCGCCCAGTTCGCGCGCCGCATCGAGACCGCCAAGCCCCATCGCCGCCGTGCCGGGCACGCCGCCACCTTGCTCACCGAGCACCCGGCCGGCCGACCCGAAAGAGCGATCAGCGCTGAACGTCGTGCGCTCCCCGAAATCCCCGAAGCCGGAAGAAGCGCGGGCGCGCGACATCGTGCCTGCGGCCGAAGCCTGCGCTTCCATCGCCCCGGCATAGCCCTCGCGGGTGCCGAGCGGTGCGGCTGCCGCGGTGCCCTGGCCCTGGACGCCGAGCGCACCCGACGTGAAGCTGGTGAACACGTTGCCGCTGAACCGGAAGACGGTGAACACGAAGGCCCCGGCGAGCCCGGCGGCGGCCGTGCGGAAGCTGCCGAAAATCGCCAGCGCCTTCATGGCGGCGGACGGCGCGAGCATCCAGGCATTCACCGCCACGCTGTTCGAGCGCATCTCGGCGAGCACATCGGTCGCACGGCCAAGCGTGAGCTGGTAGATGCCCGCATCGATCACGCCCCAGAGCGCGACGAAGACGAACAGTCCGAGCGCGAAGCTCGCGACCCTGAGGTTGATCGGGGTCAGGATGAACATCAGCGCGACCGGCATCATGAACAGCATGATTCCGAACACGGTTGCGCGGATCGTCGGCATCCACTCGTTCGCGGTCGACATGGTGGCGAGCCCGCTCGATATCACCGCCCGGTTCGCCATGACCCGCGCGGCTGTCGCCGGGCTGTCCTCGAACAGCACGTCGCCCACCGTGTTGCCGAGCATCACGTCGGTTAGGAACTGCTGGAGGCTCAGCGGCGTGCCCATCATCATCTGCCCCATCTCGCCGATGTTGGCGCGGCAGCGCTGAAGCTGCGCGGCATTGCCGACGTCGTAGCCGGTGCGCGTGCAGATCTGCGCGACATAGCTGTCGAACAGGGCGGGCTCGGAGAGGCGCGTCGAGATATGGTCCCAGGCCTCGGCGCAGCTCATGGTCGTGCCGCCCTTGTCGGCCGCCGTATAGACCGTGCTGAAGGTCGCCGGTCCCGCCATCGCGGCAAAAGCACCGGGCAGATCGTTGGTGGTGCGATAGAGTTGATCGTCGTCGACGCCGTAGGCTGGCGAAACCCGCGCAACCGGATAGCACTGGCGCACATAGTCCTTGATGGTCGCATCGAAAAAGGTGTCGGTCATCGGACCGCGCGGGGACGCGGCATTGAGAAACAGGTCGAAGCTATGCCCGCCCGCGCCGAACTCGAGTTTGGCGTTGGGATCGGTGGTGTTGTCGTCGATCACTTCGGCGAGCGCGCGCTCCATCATGTTGGTCATGCCGGCGACGACCACGATCAGGTTGGGCACGTCGCCCACCGGCTGATAAGCGTTCCGCACTCGGTCATAGACGTGAACCGTGCCGGTCGTGGCGACGAGCCCGACATAAAGGCCGATACCCACCAGCATCTGGAAGCCGAAGGCGACGAGGCCCATGCCTTGCCCGCGCACGGTCGCGAGCAGCACGCCGAGCGCGATCCCGGCAACCGCGACGATCAGCACCAGCGTCTCATAGCGCGGATCGCCGAAGATCATCGCGACGAGACGGAAGGCGTCCACCGTCTCGGAGAAGCCGTCATAGGTGTGGAAGCTGGTATCGACCGCCAGGGCCGGCGTCGCCATGAACAGCGCGAGCATGGTCAGGGCGGCGCGGAGGATGCGGGAGGTGCGGAAGATGCAGGTCATGGCGTGCGGGCTTCCGATCAGCGGTTGCGGTTGACGGCGGTGCCCGCGGCGTCGCGGGCATCGCGATCGCGCTGGCGGACGACGCCCGAATAGGTGGCCGAGAGGTTCGCCTGGTTGAGCGCCGCCATGTAGGACTGGCGCATCTGCGCGCGCTGGCGCAGCACTTCGTCGCGCAAGATGCCGAGCTGCTCGATGCCCTTGGTGAGGATGCGCGTCTGGCAAACCTTGGCATTGCCCGCATCGGCGGCGCCGGCCGCGTTCACTCCGCGCTCGGCGTTGCTCACCGCGAAATCTATGCTGCGCGTGAGATCGTTGAGCATTTGATAGGCAAGCGTCAGCGCAACCAGTTCGTCGGTATCGGCGATCACGCTATCGACCACGCCCTGGCGCACGCCCCATTCGAGCAGGCGATAGACCGGCAAGGTGCGGACATTGGCGACGAACTGGCGCTCTTCGGGCGTCAGCGCGGCGCGGGTGCGGATCTTGACCGCGATCGAGTCCATGCGCGCGCGGGCGAGCACCAGCGCGCCCTTGCCGCTGCCGTCGGTCGAGCAGTCGGCGCCGGTCGGCGGCACGGCGATGACACGGCGCTGCACCTTGCCGGTCAGGAAGTCGTCCACGCTTTCGGTATCCTGGCGCGGACAGGCGGGGATCGCCGAGAAGATCGGCACCTTGTCGGTGGCATCCCAACGCATGTAGACGTCGCCGACGCGGGCGCGCATGACGCTCGCCCAATCGGACGCCCCGACGCGCGCGGCGGCATGGCCAAGCAGCGAGCCCGTCTTGAATATCTCGGTGACCTCGGCCGGGCAGTTCTCGAGCGCGTCCTTCAGATCCTCGGTCGGGCTGTTGGCGTTGGCCTGAATCTTCTCGCGGCTGTTCTGATAGCTCTTGGCGAAGCCTTCCTTGACCGACTTGTAGCCGGTCATTTCCTCGATGATCCCGCTCATGTTGTCGTCGCCCTTGGCGATCTGGACCATGCGGTTGGCCAGACGGCAGTCGTTGACCTGGATCGAGTTCAGGAAGTTGGTCGCTGCTTCCATCTTCGAGATGATGTTGCCCATTTTCTCGTCGAGCGTCTCGAGCAGATATTGAAACGCCACGGCAGGGGCGGCCTGCAGGATGCTTTCGAGCTTCTGGACGAGGTAGTCCGGATCAAGGAACGACATGCCGCCGAGGAACATGTCGATGCCGCCGCATCC
Source organism: Novosphingobium sp. CCH12-A3 (assembly GCF_001556015.1). NCBI lineage: Bacteria > Pseudomonadati > Pseudomonadota > Alphaproteobacteria > Sphingomonadales > Sphingomonadaceae > Novosphingobium > Novosphingobium sp. CCH12-A3. The sequence continues at coordinate 6,375 of NZ_LSIA01000294.1, forward strand.
GGCCTTCACCTTGGGCATGGTGATGCTCATCAGATAGTCGTTGTGAACATCGACGCGGCCCGACATGCCGCCGGCCGTCACATAGCCGCGGGTCTGATCGCTGAAGCTGCCCGGACTGGTGTAGGTGACATTGTCGAACCAGCTTTCCGCCCAGCTCTGGGCATGGGCAGGCGCGGAGACGCAGGCGATGGCAACGGATGCGAGCAGGCTCAGGCGCGGACAAATCTTAGGCATGGCGGGGTTCCATTCATGAAGGGGGACAAGGCATCTGCCGCCATGATCAGTTGCCTTGCCGGTGGGGGAGGGGGCGAATGGGCGCGCCCACGATCCCGGTGAACTTCGACATGCCCCGCACGCCTACTGCGGCACGAACGCCTCCCAGCATCTTCGCGGCGAGATAGAGATTGCGGGCCAGATTGGGCGCATGATCGGTGCCGATTGCGACAGGGACGATCCGGTTGGGATCGGCGCGGGGCCGGACCCAGGCGACCGGGTGCCCGACCCAGGGCAGGCCGAGCCTGCCCGAACGCAGCATCGCTTCGTCGCGGCCAATGGTTCGCACCTGCCAGCCATAGCGACGGCCCAGCGCGCCCAGCTTTGCCCAGAGATCGGCGCAGGGCGCGCAGCCCGGCGCGGTGCTCATCTCGACCACATAGGCTGGCGCCTGGCCAGTGAGGGTTTCCGCGAAATCGGGCGGCCAGTCGCGCGTGAGCGGCACGCGGGCGAGCCAGTCCTGCATCTCGGCGGCGGTCGCGACGGGATGGATCGCCGCGCGCATCGCCTGCTCGCGCGTCGGCGCCTGAGCGGCGACAGGTGCAGCGACCAGGCAGATAACGCCAAGAACAACCAGGGCGATCGGCAGCTTCACTGGCGCGGCTCCGCGCGGACGTCGACCAGATCGCCGCCGAGCACGCGCGGATCGGTTGCCGACACGGGGCCGTTGGCCAGCGCATCGAAAAAGCCGTCTTCCTCGCCCGCGCCGGTCAGAAACTGCTCGGGCCGAATATCGCCCGCGAGCAGACGCACCGCCTGGTAGGCCGTCTGGATGAGGTTGGGATAGGCTTCGACGCCGGTGGCGATCACCATGCGCTGCGGGCTGTTCCGGCGGATCACCATCGTCGTCGGCGTGACCTCAACGCCGAAGCGCGCGGCAAGCTCGGGCTTGCGGTCGATGTCCTGCAGGGTCACTTGCCAGCCCATCTCCTCCTGGAAGCGCTGGACAATCGGCCACTGGACCCGACAATAGCCGCAGGTCGAACGCGAGAACATGACCAGCGCGAACTCGCCCGCGCGGCTGCGCAGATACTGGCGGCGCACCTGATCCTTCTGCGCGGAGAGCTGGTCGCGCGCGTCGCCGACCATGGGGTTGGCCGATTTCGCGTTGAGTTCGGGATGCTGAAGCATCGCGATCTGGGTCACGCCCGCGAAAGCGCGCGCCTTGCGCCGGGCAAAATCCTGCAGGCGCCAGAAATCGGCTACGGCATCGACGGTCAATACCGTCGCGGCATAGTCGCGCTGCTGCTCGATCAGCTTGCGGATCTTCGGCGGCGTCCAGGTGGCGAGCTCGGCCATCGGCGGGATCGCCGGTTTCACCAGGGCGTCGGGATCGGGCCTTTCGTCTGCAGGCTTGGGCGGCGCCTGATACCACCAATAGCCGGTGCGCGTGTCGGGAAGGTCCTGCGCATGGGCTTGCGCGGCGGGCAGGAGAAGGGCGGTTGCCACCATCAGGATCGTGGCGCGGCTCACAGCAGCTTCTCCATGCGCTTCAGCCGCTCGATCGCGACCGGCCCATAGTAGCGGCTGTCGAATCCGCTGGCGTGCGACGAGCCGACATAGACCGTGCCCGGCGGGATGGTCCCAGCGATCGGGCGCCAGTGCTCGAGCCGCTGCCCGTCGTGGCCGAAGGGCTTGCTGATGCCGAGCAGCTTGCCGTTGCAATAATACCAGCCATCCCATTCGCCCGCACGCATGGAAGGTTTTTCCAGCCAGTCGATCCGGTCGCCCGGCAGGCACAGAGCTTCCTTCGTCACCATGACGGGCTTGGGGCCGGCGAGCGGATGCGACAGGGTGAAAGATACGAAATCGCCGCGCCGGATCGGTCCGGGCGCCTCGCGCACGATCCAGGCGTCGATCGACGGGCTCATGACGAGCGTGAATTGCGGGATGGCCCACATCGTCAGCAGCCCGATGGGGAGCACAATGCCATTGGCTTTCCAGAGCTGTTCGGGACGGGGCGGTTGCCCAAGCCCCGAACTGCCGAGAGCCACCGCCGCCTTCAGCGGCAGCAGCATCGCTTCATTCCACAGCGCCTTACCGGCGTTCCAGGCGAGACTGAGCATCGCGCACTTCCTCCTTGCCGCCAAGGCGGGCATATTCTTCGAGTAAACCGGAAAGCGCCGCATCGCCGTAGACGACATGCGCGGCGCGCGGGCTGTCATCCTCCCGCTCGCAATAGGGCTGGGTCGGATCGCCGGGGACCATCGCGAGGGCGGGCACGCGCGTGACAGCGTGCTGGCGAAAGATCAGCGGATCGACGATAAGCTGGACGTCGCGCATCGCGCAGGCCGGGCCCTCGCAGCCCGGATCGAGCCGCAGGATCTCCGCCGAGAGCTTCGCCATTGGACCGACCCGCGTCAGGCCGCCCGGCATGCCGCGAAACGCCAGCACGCCATGCGCCTGTTCGAGCTGCGCGGCATAGGTGCGCAGCGTTGCGGTCGGCATCGAGGAAGAGACGAACAGCACCGGCACCCACGCCTTGCTCGCCTTTGGCGCGGCGACGCCGGCGAGCGCCTTCATATCGGGCGCTTCGAGTCCCAGCGCCTGGCCCAGGCGGCGCGCCATTGCCTCGCGTTCCGCCGCCAGAGCTTCCTTGCCCTTGTCGAGCGCGGCGCGCGCCCGCGTATCCATTGTGGGCGCGGCCACGCGGCGGCGCAGGCCGTCGAACGCCCGGCGGCGCATTTCTTCGGAAGTCGCGGGAAGTGTGGTCGGTCCCCGCTGCTGCGTATCGGCCTTGCGCTGCTCGGTCGCTCCCCGGAGGCGGTCGAGCGCGGCCCCGCCTTCGACAGCGGCTCCTTCGCGCGCATTGGCGGGGGCAGTGCCGGTCTGCGGCGGCGGCGTTTGCGCGGAAGCGGGAATGGCGAGCACCGCTGCGACCAGCACGGGCCACGCGGCCGCGAGGCGCGCGCTACTTCCCGATGACCTGCATATAGGCATCGATCTTGTCCTTCATGTCGACCTGGATATCGGCCTGCGCCCGGGCCTCGATCTCGGAATAATATTCGGAAAGGTCCATTTTGGAGAAATCCAGCGCCTGGAACTCCTCCGGCGTGAACCCGCGGCAATAGGGAGTCTTTGGCGTGCCCCAGCCAAGGCCGTTGAACGACTTCAGTTGCGGGCGGCCCTGTTCCTGGATGATGCGCCCCAACTTGGTGTTGAAGCAACAATGGCCGCGCGACTTCTGGATGCAGATGCCGAGGATCTTGGAGCTGCAATAGCTGCCGACTTCATGGCACATGCCCGAACCCTTGAGCATGGCCGTTTCCATGTCCTGCTGGTCACAGCCCGACAGCAGGAAATCGATCATGAAATTGATGGCGAGGCTGATCGCGATTGAGGTCGGGTCGATGCCGGCGATGATGGCGTTGGCACCGGCGCTTGCAGCCTGGCCCGCGGTCGCTCCCGCCTTGAACGCGGTGTAGGCGGCCTTCATGCCCGTGAACACGCCTTTGGCCACGGCGATCTTGGTCGAGATCGACGTGATCGATCCGCCCATGCCGTCCTTGACGATCTTGCCCTTGTCCTTGCAGCAGTTGGAGAAGGTGGTCTTGAGCCCCGCCGGACGGCAGCGCATGGCGCGTCCTGAGAAGATTTCGATATTGCCGAGGCACGCCCCTGTCGTATCCATCTCGCCATCGGCGGGCACGCCGGGATCGTCCGTGACAGGTTCATCCTCAATCGGCGTCGCGACGGGATCGGTGCAGGCGTTGGGCGAGCAGGTCGGCGTGCCGCCGCTCGCCGGTGCGGTGCAGGCATAGGAAGGCCCAAGCGGGCAAACATAGCCTGTCGTCGCATCACCGGTGCAGGCGACCTGCTGAAGCGGGCATTGCCAGCTCGCATCGGCCATCAGCGTGCAACTCGCCACTTCGCCAGTGTCGGAGGCATCGCCGTTGCCGTTGAGATCGACCGCGCACATCGACTGCGCGTGGGCGGCCACGGTGAGCGCGCCCCAGACGAAGACGGCGAGGACGAGGTTGCGCAGGCGGCGAAGATGGCGAGAGCTACCGGACATCAGCGCGCCTCCGAGGTGCAGATCATGTCGGCCCCGCCGAGGCGCACGGTCTGCATCATCACGACGGCCTCGGGAAAATCGTCGAGACAGCCGCAGTCCGAGACGAGCTCTTCGCCGGCGCCCAGCGGACAGTGGCTGACACCGGCGCTGGTCGTGCAGCTATGATAGAAGGTGTCGTAGCCGACAGGCGCGTTCTGCTTCGCGCCGACAACGCCATCCACGGCGACATCGCTGTTCGCCTTAGGCGCGCGGGTCTTGCAGATGGCTTCGCAAGCCGGGACCGTGCCGCGATCGGGCAGCGCGAAGCCGCTGCTCAAGGTCGAATAGCTACCGTCCTTGTTCTTGACGCGATCGGCGAGCAGCGTCTCGGTCGAATGGTCGATGATATAGGCGCCGCGGCTGAGGTCCGGCTCGGGCAGTGAACCGGTGTCGAGCGTGCAGCGATAGCGGCGTTGGCGTTCGAACCAGGGGCGCGTAAGGTTGAGCGAGCAGGCGCCGCTTTCGAACAGGCGGCTCTGGGGAAGCGGCGTGAGGCCGGTCGCCACGCCCGATTTGACGGTGACGACGCCATCGACGGTTTCATCATAGAGCTGGCATTTGCTGCCGGCCGCATTGCCCGCGCAGAGGTCGACGAGCTTCTCGGTCGGCTTGCACGACAGGTCGACGCTCGCCTGGACCATCGCAAAAGCCTCGCCGCCGCCCGAGACCGCGACGCGCAGCCAGATCTCGTGATCCCCCTTGGTGAGGAACGGCTTCAGGTCGAGATTGGGATAGGAATAGAAGGTGCCCTTGCGCTCGCAATTTCCGGGCGGGTAGCCGGAGCCGGACCAAGCCGACGGACCGGACGACACCAGATTGCCGTCGATCCGAACCTGGCCCCAATCGTCGGCGAACCAATAGGCGAGGCGTACGTCGCTGAGCCGATCGGGGTCCTCGACATGCAGCGTCATGCGGAAATCATGGAAGGTGCAACTGCCGCCAAGGCTGTTGTTGGCGGGCGAGCCCATCACGAAGGCGAGCGTCCCGTCGCCATAGTCATAGGTGTCGTAACCGCCCGAGATGCGCGCGATCACGTCCTCGGCCTTGATCGCGTTGAGCGAGACCTCGCGGGTGATCGTGCAGGAGCGGATTTGCTCGGCCTTGCCGATGCCCGCGGGCGAGGCCTTGAGCGCCTGGAAGACGCTGTTCGAGGCGGCGGCCACGGTCGCATCGCCCAAAATCGCGGTCGGGTTATTGCGATAGGCAGTCTGGGGAACCGAGGCATTCGGCGCGCAGGCCGTGCTTTGCGCGCCGGTATAGCGGATGACTGGCCCATCGATCACCGCCTGCGCGACGCCGATGCGCGGATCGGCGGTGGTGAGCGCGCCGATGACCCCGCCGCCCAGGTCCTTCAGCACCGAGGCGAGATTGCCCCAGACGAGGTTGGCGCCACAGCTGTTGTTGATGCAGTAGCAGCCGGCCAGATCGGTGAGGCCCACTTCGGTGAGTTTGAGATCGCCGGAAGAACCGACATCCCATTTATAGCTATGGCACTGGTTCCAGGTGCCGGGCTGGCAGGAGACGACGCCGTTGGCGCAGATGCCCGAAACCGGCATCGGCAGGGTCAGCGTCTGATCGACAGCGCCGTCGAGATCCTTGTCGCGCGATATACGCAAGGTTCCGATATCACCGCTCGATGCCGGCTGCGCGATCAGCTCGAGCAGCGTCGCCGTCTTCTGGCAGGCGATATTGGGGTTGAAGGTCTTGCTGTTGTCGATCGTAGCGATGGGCTGTCCAGCAAGGCCCGGCGTCAGATAGTTCTGCTGGAGTGTGTCGCTGTCCGACGTCTTGGCGCGCGAGGCTTCGGCCGCGGCACGGGCGCGGTCCTCGACGCTCTGGGCGAACGCAGGCGCCGAAAGCAGCATCGCGGAAGCCAAAGCCAGGACCCTGATCCTCATGACCTGCCACCCTCCACGGTCCGCGAACTGTGGCGGAAACGGAACAGATGTCCGGCGCGGAAATCCGGTGTTCCGGGCTGCAGCACACGAAACACAGCCTGGCCTTCGAAGGTGGTCAGCGCGGCCACGACCGGAGCCGTGGCAATGGGGGCGACTGCCTGCCCCGGCGGGGGCAATGTGGCCGCGCTGACCGGGGTCGGAGCAGCGGCGGCGGGAGGGACCGCCGCTGCTCCTGCCGCACGTACCGCCGCTGCTCGCTCCCGGGCCTCATGGCGAACGGACCGGCGGGATTGAGAGGTGCGCGTGCGGTTTGCGGTGGGCGATCCGCTCATGGGGTCGAAACTCCCGCGCAGCAGATCACCTTTTCGAAGAGCATGAACTGGGCGTTGTCCTTGCCCGGCGCGTGCTTGCCGCTGGTCCAGAGCGCGCCGGGGCGGCCGACATTGACGCATTTGCTGCCCTTGACCGGCTCCATGATCTGGAATTTGTAGCGGCTCTTGGTCCAGATCGGCTGCGGCTTGAACGAGCAGCCGTCCGCCGAGCTGATGGTGAGCAGGCCGAGCCGACCCATCATGAATGTGGTGCGGGCGGCAAGCCCGGCCCAGGCTTCGACGCTGTCGTCGAAATGGATGTCGCCGGCGACGGGATAGGTCGCGCCCCAGGACCCCATGCACCAGAACAAGGGATCGATGACCTTGCCCGCAGCGGCCGCGGCGCTGTCGGCGATGCAGGCAAGACCGGCGGCGGGATTGCCGAACAAGATGCCTTCAGGCTGAATGATCGCGCCCAGCGTCCCCGACTGCCAGGTCGGCAGCACTTCGGTGATCATCGCGACGTCGAAACCGTTGTCCTCGATGCAGGGCAGGTCCGTGAACATGTCGAGCATCTTCCACACGGGCGCGACATAGTAGTGCGTCTGCGCGAACATCTTGCGGGTGTTGGTTCCGTCCGAGATCGACGACTGGCTGCCCTGCAGCTTGCCGCCGGTCGGCATGAGGTCCGCGCCGAGCGCCATCATGCAGCCCGGTTCGGTCACGACGTCGACCATGCGGTTGGGCGACCAGAAGCTGACCTTGACCCCGAACCAGAAGGTCGCGCCCTTGCGGCAGGCGCACAAGGGTTTCGAGGCCGACTGCGCATCGAGCTCCTTGTCGAGCTTGTCGTAGCTGCCGACCCGGACGCCGCCGATGGTGATCGGGAAAATGCAGTTCCACCGTACTTTGGTGATCGGGTTGAAGATCGTGCCGGCCTCGCATTTGGAGGCATGGGCGGGCGTCGCCATCGCGGTGAGCGACAGGAGGATCGCCGCGGCGCTCGCGCGCAAGCTGGAAGCGAGACGGGTCATTGGCCGCTTCCTTGGGCAGAGGGTGAACGGATTTCGGCGAGTTCGAGGCGCTGACCGGCCTGGCGGACGATCACCGGGGCGACGGTGAGGCCGAGGCGCTCCTTCACTCGCTCTTCGAGGATGAACAGCGCGCGGCCGTGCCTTTCACCGAGCGAAAGCGCATCGTCCTTGGGATCGCCGCCGCCCGTCAGTAGGATCCAGTCGGTGAGCGCCGCGGTCTTCAGCGCCCAGGCCAGATCACGGGGATGGACGATAATGAGACGCTGCGGCAGCGAAACGTAGGAGAGCGGATTGAAGGTGAAGCCCCTGGGATAGAGCAGCTTCCCGTCCGGCAGGCGGATTTCCTGGTCCAGCGTGTAGAACGGGACGACGGTGCGCACCCTGTTCTCCCGCGCGGTTCCAAGCGTCGCGCCTCTGAGCGCGCTCCAGTCCGAGCGCGGCCCGAAATGCGCCGCCATATTGGCAGGCTGCCGTGCGGCGCGCGCCTCGATCTCCGCCATCGCGTCGGGCTCGACAATCGACCATGTGCGTCCGATCGTCGCGGTTTCGGCGCGGGCGGTGGAGGCGACGACCAGCGCGCCCAGCAGCAGGCCGGCGATCGTTCCCGCCTGCAGCATTACGACGCGCCGGCCTTGGGGCGGAAGGTCAGCGGCCATGACGACGCCTCCACCAATCTTTGCGATCCTCACCATTGTCGCCGCGCAGGGCGCAGATGAACGCGGCAAGGCTCAGCACGAAGACCAGGATAACCAGCGCCTGCATCTCGCCGGGGACCGAGGCCGACCAGATCACGAGCGCGGCCTGGACGAGCAGCAGCAGATGCGTGCCGACCAGCAGGCGGATCGACGACTGGCAGGGCGTGGTGGAGAAGATGCCGTTCATCGCCGCCTCCACCACCGTGCGAGCCGCGCAAGGCTCGTGCTGACAAGATCGGAGAGCAGGAGCAGGAACAGGCCGCCAATAAGGCAGATCCCGGTGACCAGCACCGCATCGCTGATGACGGCGTCGAACGGCAGGCCCAGCATGGCGCGCCAGATGGACACGAGCAGGACGACAATCGCGGTCTCAAGGAGGAGCAGGCGGAGGCCCCAGAAGAAGGTCTCCGTTTCGAGGCAGTCCGTGGCCCGCTCCTCGATGATGGTCTCGATCCCGAGCTGGCGGTCGAAGTCGCGCGCCAGCCTCTTGGTTTCCGAGGCGTGGACGGGCCGATTGAGAATTCGCCGCGCGACGTCTGCTGCCGCCAACGGCCAGGACGCAATGCCAATGCGCAGGGAGGCGATGAACAGCGAAGTTACGACGCCTCCCAGCGCGCATGATGCGATCATGGTTGCGACGAGCGGCGCGGACAGGGATTCAGCAAGGCCGGCTTGATCGAGCGCGACATAGCCCGCCGCGGCAAACCCCGCTTCCCCGATCGCGAGCATGAGCATCGCGCGGCGCCAACGGGTCTGTTCGGAGGCGAACAGTTCGGTTTGCGCGTCGCTATGCGCTTCGAGCATCCGGATCTGGACGCCCATCTCGTGGCGGGAACGAACGAGATAGTCGTAGAGCGTTTCGTCGGGCCTGCGCGGATCGCAGGACGGGATCAGACGGCCAGCGCCGTCGCGGGCAAGCGATATCGAGATCATCGCGCCCTCCGCCAGCGGGCCATGAGCCGGCTCGCCGCGCCGGTGAGGCCGATCAGCAGCAGTCCGGTGACGAAGCAGCTCACGCCGATCACCAGCGCGCCGCGCACCACCATGCCGGTGGGCTGATCGAGCGCGATGCCGGCGGCGATCACCAGCGTGGTCATCATCACCGATTCGATGATGATGAGGCGGAAGCGCCAGCGCAGCGCATCGGCCTCGGCCCGCGCCGCGACGCGCGCCGCGACGATCGCTTCGAGCTCGGCATCTGCGGTTAGCTCGAGCGCGAGCTGGTCGGGGTGCGGTTTAGACCTGAACATCATAGTCTCCCCGAAGGGTGAGGATTTCGGCGGGGTCGACGCCGGCCAGGTCGCAGATTGCTTCGAGCGGCGAGCGGCCGGCGCGCACCAATGCCTCGAATGCGGCGACGTCTTCGGGCGCCGACGTGTTGATCCAGTAGCTGAAGGGATCGACGACAAGCCGGGCGATGCCGAGCCCGAGCGGCGAGTCGATGAAGACCTCGCTGTAGTTGGGCTTGTTGTTCCGGACCGATTTCAGGAGATCGAGGACGAACCCGGAATAGTCCAGAATCTTGTTCTCGACCGCCTTGTCGTAGGTCGATCCCTGCAGCAGGAAGCGGGTGGCGGCGTTCTCGAGGATCACCTGGCCGGTGCCGCCGAACAGCAGCAGATCGTTCATGCTCTGGAGAATGATGCCGAAGCTGCCGCGATATTTGCGCGCCCGGCGATAGCCCTGGCTGATCGCTTCGGCGAGACGCGAGAGATCCTGGCCGTCGCTACGGGTCATGAACTGCGCGGCTTCGTCGCAGAGCACGAACCGGGGACGATCGCGCGCGGAGAGGTAGAGTTCCTGCGTCACCGCGTTGATCACGACCATGATCACGACATTGAACAGGTCGGGTATCGCCTTCAGGCGTTCAAGTTCGAGCACCACGAATTCGTCGCTCGAAATATCGAAGGTGCTGGGGCCGTTGAAATAATGACCGTACACGCCGTCCGACCCGAAATCGCGCAGGTTGAAGGCGAGCTCGCGCGCCGTCGGCACCAGATGCTCGACCCGGTCGAGGTCGGAAACGGTGTTGGCCGGGTAGGACCCGAGCCAATCGCGCACCGCGTCGATACCGGCCTCGGCCCGGCCGCTCTCGATCGCCCATTGGACGGCGGACTTGAGCAGGTTCCATTCCGATGTCGTCACGCCCTTGCGGGTCGCGGCATTGGCCATTTCCGCGACGATCGCGACCGCCATCGAGATCGCCGATTCCCGGTCATCGCCATCGATCGCAAGGCCGAGATCGAACGGATTGAGGACCAGATGTTCCTCGCCGAGATCGATGTAGCGGCCCGAGCACAGCGTGCAGAGCTTGCGATAGGAGCCGCCGATGTCGATAATCCGGATGAGCGCGTTTTGCGCGAAATATTGCTGGCACAGGTTGTTGAGCAGGAAGCTCTTGCCCGCGCCGGACTCGGCCGAGACGATGAAGTTGTAGTTGTTGATCCGGGGATCGAAGAGGTCGAGCGTGATGAGCTGGCCCTTGCGTCCCGTGTAGAGCAGCGCAGGACGGCCGCCCCCGCGAAAATCGGTCTGGATCGGCGCCATCAGCACGCCCGCTCGCGCCGGAACCCGGAAGTCGCGCTGGAGCATGCCTATGGTGCGGCGATCGGGATAGAGGCCGAAGGGCAGGCTCGCCGACAGCAGGATGGGATTGAGGTAGGACTCTTCCTGGACACTCCAGGGCAGGGGCTCGCTCTCCCAGAGGCGCTTGGCGCGCGCCGACATCTCGCGGGCCTGGGCGCGGGTCTGGCCGAACACCCAGATGGTCGGGATCACCGACAGGAACCGGCTGTTGCCGATCTCGTCGAGGATCCAGCTGATCTCCTCGATCTGCTTGCCGACCTCGACCGCGAAGCTGCCCGCTGCCTTCTGCGCCGAGAGGATCTGCGCGCGCTTGTGGATCTCGAAGGCCGACTGGTCGAACAGCACGTTGAGGGTGAACAGGAACGGTCCGCCGATCTGATCAGTGTCTTCCGAACTGCCGCGCATGCCGCCCGTCAGCCGGTTCGCGCGCTCGGCGGTGATCCGGCGCGGCGGCGACTTGGGCGTCAGGCACCGCGCCACCTGATTGCCAAGAAACACCTCGGGTCCGTCGAAGGCGAAGCCTGGCCCTGCGTCGATGATCTGTTTGCGGACCGGCACGGCGCGGTTCTGCTCGCCTTGCGAGAAAACGCCGGGCGCATGCTCGAACACGCCGTTGAAGATGCGCCGGTAGAACGCCACCACGTCTTCGGGCGGGAGGCGGCGGATACCGAGCTTGGCGAGCTGCTCCTCGATCTGGCGCTTCAAGTCGTTGTCCATCGGCTCGCGCGTCTTCACCGACAGGAAGGTGCGGAAGTCGCGGATGGGGATGCCGTGGAGCGCCTTCAGCCCCGCGGTCCCGGCTTTCAGATAATCGAAGGTGCGCCGCGCCGAAGCCTGGATCAGCGGATCGGGCCGGGTCTTGAGATCGAGATAGGCATCGAGCGCATCGTCGATCAGCGGATCGGCGAAGCTCTGGAGCTGGAGGACCGTTCCTTCGGGAAAGTTGACGTTGAGCAGCCCCAGCAGCGCCTCGTGGACATGCGCGAACATATAGGCGCTGGGCACAAGCTCCCAGGAATAGCCCCAGCCATCGTCGATGGTGAGGAACGCGCCTTCCTCCTCGACCCAGGCGACGAGCGGCAGAAAGTCCGAATAGCTGTCGCGCGAGACGCTCTGGCGCAGCCGCGCCAACGTCATGCCGTCGCGCTGGTCGACGAGCCCGCTCACGGACGTTCATCCTTGTCAGCCGGATGCTCGCGCACCTGTTCGAGGATCGGCACGGTGAGCGACGAGGCCTGCGGCGTGACCAGATAGTCGCCCACCACCCATTGCGGCCGCTCGAGGATCGAGAAGACGTAGCGCTGCATGTAGAGCCGATCAGGCCGGTTCTGGTCCGCATAGGGGAGGATCAGCGTGCGGATCGTGCGCGGCGGCTTCAGCATCGGCGTGACCGGCTGATCGATCAGGCCCTGCAACTCGCGATAGACGCTCTCCCGATAGCCGGTGAACGCGCCGCCCGATGGAGATTGCCTTTTGCCGGAGGGCGGGGCGCCGCCGTCCCGTCCGCGCAGCATCGCCTTGTCGCGGGTGACGGCGGGATCGGATTTGGACGCCGCGCCCGCTACCGCGTCGGCATAGGCCTTGTCGGGATGGATGCACTGGCCATGATCGGAATTCTTGCAGGAGAATTTCTCGCTGTAAGGCGACATGATCGAGCCCAGCGTCGCGCAGCCACCAAGAGCGGCAGCAAGGCAAAGCGGAAGGACGAGACGGGCAGCGCGCGAGAAGCGCCTGCGGTGCGAGGTCAGCATGGACACTGCTCCCTGTTGGATGGGGGACGACCGCATCAGAATTTGCTCCCGGCGGTCGGCTTGATTTCGAGGGTGACGCCCTCCTGGATGACCACGACGACATCCTTCGCCGCGCCCACCTCGACGATGGGGCCGGCCTGGCGGGCGAGATCGAGATAGAAGTCGGTCAGCTTCTCCGACGAGCGGGAGAGCCCGCCCGCGACGCCCGCCTTTGCGGCATCGCCCGCATCGAAGCTGCGCACCGATCCCAGCGCCGAGGTCGAGACCTCGCCGACCGTGTCCTGCACCGTCTGCGCGACGCCGGTGATGGTGCCGGCGATGAACGAGCGGGCGAGCGCGGCGCCGGCGCGGGTGACGACCTTGCCGGAGAGACCCTTCTTGCCATCGGTATCGACGAAGAAGCCCTTGATGGGCTGATCGACCACCGAGCGTTCGTCGAAGTCGACGCAGGACAAGGAGACGAGCTGGACTTCGACGCGCTCCTTCGCGAGGCTGCCGGTGGCGTTGCCGATGACGAAGCAGCCGGCGAGGTTCGCCTTGACGTCATTGGGGAGCACGGCCGGCGCCTGCACGCGGGCGATCAAGGGTTCCGGGTTGCTGGTCGCGTCCCGGCTCGCCAGCGCGTCGATCCCGGTCAGGAGGCGCGCTTTCATGAAACCAGGCGGCAAATAGATCGTCCTCGACTTTTTTTTAGCGCCGCCCGGCTTGTCGGTGGCGGCGACGGGGGACGTCGCCGCGCCGATCGCGCCCACCGTCTTCTCGACAGGCGGAGCCGGCGGTGCGGGAGGGGCAGACGGGATGGCGGGAGGCGTCTGGGCGGTCGCGGAGACATCGCCGGTTGCTGGCGGCTCGGGGAATGCCGGAACATCGCCCGGAAGCGCCGGGGGAAGGTCGCTCCCCGCTGCGCCCGTCCCGGACTGCGCTCCCGCGCCGGGCATGATCTTGCCTTCCTCGATCGCCGTCACCCGCTCGCCGAGCAGAGACTGGCCGTCGAGGATCTTCTTGAGATCGCCGCGCAGCTTCACCTCGAGGCTGTCGCCGCGAAGCCCTGCGCCCATTTCCAGCTTCGAGGCCGGCGGCGCGCTGGCTTCCTCGCGCTTGCCCCCGCTTGCCGTATAGAGGCCGATGCCCAGCAGGCCGACGACGCTGGCGACCCCGACCTGTTTCAGCCGCAATTGCTGCTGCGAGCTCAGCGCGGCCCAGCGGGTCCGGAAATCGAGCAGCGCCGGACCGCGCATCTCGCCGGTGGTATCGGCTTTCGCTTCCGCCTCGAGATGAGCGCGGTAGCTGCCGGTTTCGGGCCGGTCGCGGCCCGGGCCAGTGGGTTCGCCGCGGCCGGTCATTGGGCCGCTCCCCGGCGGACGACAATGACGCGCGCGGTCTCGCCGGCCTTGAGGACACTGCGATCGAGCGTCACCGCGAAGATGTTCGCGCCGAGCGACGGCACCAGGAAGCTGCGTTCATCGATCGTGGCGTCGGCCGCGGCGGTCAGCAGATATTCCGACGCCGAGAGACCCGAGCCTTCGATCTCGATGCGGCGGCGCTCCTGGATGGTCGCGCCGGGCAGGTCCGACAGGCGGATCCTGGCGCTGCGCGGCGCGATCGCCGTAAAGCTGCCGGGAATCCTGTCCTGCAGCATCGAGAGCGTGATCGAGACCGCGCGCTCCTCCTCGACCAGCGGACCCAGCAATTCCTCATTGGCGCGGGCGCGCTGCGCCGTGCCGGGCTGAAGCATCACCGTCACCGCCGGAATGTCGGAGGGCTCGGCATAAAGCGCATAGACCGCGCCGTTGCAGGTGATGAAGAACTCGGACGGGACCGTGACATAGGAGCGCGTGACCGCGCCGAGGTCATCGACTTCCTTGACGAGGAACTTGATCCAGGCGTCCGAGCCGGCGCGCTCGACCGCGATCGCTTTCTCCGCGGAGAACTTGACGTCCTCGATCTCGCCGCCCGTGCAGATGACATGGTTGATATCGCGGTTGGACAGGCGGATCGTGCTGATCTGGTCGGGCAGCGCGACGATGGTCTGCGCCATGGAGGGCAGGGGCAGGCCGATGAGGGCGAGCGCCAGCAGCCGCTTAGCGGGGGTCGGCATCGAAATTTTCCTCTGTCAGGGCGGTCAGCCAGAAGCGGCCATTGTCGATCGCGTAACTGATCCGCAGATTGCCCCGGAACTTGCGGACCACACCGCCGATCACCCGGACCTTCTCGACCGGCACGACGATCGCGCGGTCGGTCCAGGTGACGGGCTGGTCGGGACGGATATAGGTCGAGATCGAGAGGGTCGGATTGTCGGCCAGCTCGTCGAGCAGCCGATTGAGGCTGTCGCGCAAGGCGTTGTAGGCCGAGGGGTGCGCGATGCTCAGCAATTCCTGGAACTGCCGGTCCGCGGAATAGGCCGAATAGGTGCCGGACAGCGAGACCACGTTGAACGTGATCGTGCGCAGATAGGCTTCGGAAGGCTTGGCTCCGGTGACGTAGAGATCGCCGCTCGCGCCAAAGGGCACTACCACGGTGCGCTGGTTCTGGTTCGACGTGTACATCACCGTGCCGAGCACGAGGGTGACGCCGAACATGCCGGCGATGGCGAGCTTCAGGAGCCGGTTTTCCTCGAAGAGGTTGCTCGACCCCTGGAGGTAGCGGTGGATGCCGAAGCTGGCGGGCTTGCCGAGCAGCGGATCGCCGGACGGGCGGGGAGATCGACGGAACACGGGCGCGCTCACTCGAAGAACCGGGTCTGGGTCGGACCCGGATAGTTGCGGAAGGAAACGAGGCCCCAGCGCCAGGCCAGATGGGGAATGAAGCCCCTCGGCTTGGTCCTGAGCCACGGCACGAAAAGAAGAAGGCCCGCAACGAGCACCCAACCGAGCATCCCGCCGATTATGGTGGCGACGAAGATCGTCGTGATCACCAGCACGAACTCGTCCGATGCAAACCACAGGATCTGAACCGGCTTATGCAGATATTGGGGTAGCCGCTCGTCCACGAGCCTTCTCCTCTTGCTTCACGACCGTCCAACGAAGCCGGTTGACTTGATTGGATCGGTTGCACCGGACGCCTGCGCGTCCCGGTCCGGGGTCGCCCCGGCGCGGCCTCGCTGTTCGCCGCGCCGGGGCGTCGGCGTCAGATGACCATGCCGAACGTCTGCAAAATGGTGTCCGACTTGATCAGGCAGACCGCCGCCACGATGGTCGGGATGCCGACCATGACGTTGCTGAACAGGCGGCTGACGCCGAACAGGAAGGCCGCGACGCCGCCGACGAAGCCCAGCGGCCCCTTCACGCCCTTGTTCACCACGATATCGTAGATGTCGTAGCCGAGGTCGCCGGTAGCCGGCGCCGTAAAGGCGTGGGCACCGGTACTGGCTAGCGCGAGCACGGCCAAAGGGAGGCCGACATTGGCGACCGGGGCGATCCGGCTGCCGATCTTCTTGATCATAGACTTGCTCCGTTGCATGTGGGCCGTCCGCGTGACTGCCTGCCGGCATCGATGGAAATCGCTGTCGGCCGGCGGCATGGCTGGACGGCCCGCTGGGGCCATGGCCGCCGGCATTCCGGTCCGTGGGCGTGTCCTGGCCCGCTCCTCGCAGGCTCGTCCGCACGCCCGCGGCCGCCATGAATAGGGTTTGGTCAGCGCGGGGCATTCGCCGCGCCCTTGGCCGGAGCCTTGCTCTCGGCGAGGAAGGTCTCAAGCTCGGCCTGCTGGAAGCCGGAGATGAGCTTGCCGTCGGCAATGATCGTGGGGGTTCCGCCGATGCCGATCCTGCTCACGACCTCGGCGTCGGCTTTGACTTTCGCCGCGCCCGGCGCGCATTTTTGCAGATCCTTGGGCGCGGCACCGGCATAGACCGCCTTGAACGCGGCCTCCTTGTCCGGCGAGCAGAGGATGTGTTCGGCCTTGGCCGCCGCTTCGGGATGGATGCCGGACACGAAGAACACGAGCCGCCGCACCGGCTTGCCTTCGGCCGCCTTTGCCGCCCAGAAGCGATCGAGCGCCCGGCAATAGGGACAGTCGGGATCGGTGAACTCGATGACGGTCGGCGCATCGGCAGGGCCGATGGCGAGGGCCTTGGCCGGATCGATCGCTCCCAGCTTGCGCCGCGCCGATGCTTCCTGCGCCTGTGCGGTGAGATTGATGCCGTTGCGGTCGTAGATCGCCGCGAACAGCAGATGCTCGCTGTCGGGTGCATAGTAGATGATCCGACCGCCAGCGCTTGCCTGGTAGATCGGCCCCTTGATCGGCGACGGGCCGAAATCCTCGAACTTGAGGTTCGTGAAGGTCTGCTGGAGCTGCGCTTGCGCTTCCTGGCCAGCCTTGTCGAGCGAGGGATCGGCAACGGCCTGTGCCGATGCGGCGCCCTGGGCCGCAAACGGGAGCGAGATGGCGAGAGCAAGCGCTCCCAATCTGGCGATACGCATGGTCGTTCTCCTCATTTTGTCTGGTCTGCTGCGAGAATCCGCGCATCGAGGTGCATGTTCGCGCCGATCGGGATGAGCTGGGGCGGAGGCGGGGCCTCGCCGTCCATGGAGGCCGGAGCGACGACACGGATGACGAAGCCTTCCGCCTGCGCGGCAATGGTCTGCCGTTGCCCGGTGCCGGGCAACGGCGTTACGCCTGCTTTCCTGGCGCTGGCGGTGGCGCTCGCGGCGGTGATCAATGCCGCGGCGCTCCAGGCAACCGTCATCGCTTTGGCAATCGGCTTCATGCACGACTCCAATCGGCGCTTTGCGCCATCGTTGAGAATTACTAATGGTCCGAAAGTATCGAGTGCGATTCGCACCGCCGTTCCGGTGTGAGGACTTGTTGATTTGGAACGCGGTGGATTGCAACGGCACTCGGCACGGACGTGCCTGGTATCGCTGAGATAGTCCTAAATGTCGAAAATTAGCTTCATTCTGGATGAAACCGATATCATGCGGACGTTTCTCTGCCGATACGGCATTCTATGAAGCGGTTAATCAGCCAAGGCTAATTATGGGCATATTTTCGCCGCTTCTTTGAGAAAAGGTCGAATATATCGTTAACGAACCTCAATTAGGTGATGAAGTTCCTCTAAAAATATCGGCATCTAATATTGTCCGTAATTGCGCTCCACCATTACGTATCCGCGCAGCTTCTCATCGTCGGGAAACCGTTGCCGGAGGACGCAAATATGGAACGAAACCAGAAATTTGCCGATGTCGACACGTCGGCACTCAAGGATATCAAGAAGATCGCCGGTCAACTGATCAGGCAGGAACGCAAGCGGCGCCACATCACGCAGATCGAGCTTGCCGGCAAGATGGGCGTCAGTCTCCGATGGTTGCGGGAGATCGAGGTAGGCGCGCCGGTAACCCGTATCGAGGATCATCTGAACGCCGCGCTCCGGCTCGGCCTCTCCACCGGGCACATCGCGCTACCCATTCTCTATATGGGGCAGCGCATGCGGTTTCCGCAGCAGCTCATCCACGGGGACCTTCAGGCCATCGAGCGGATGTGCCTGGAAGCCATATCCGAGATGGCGATCAATTCTCTGAAGCGAGACTTGTCTCCCGAATGAGGACGACGCTATCAGGAGTCGTCGATCGCGGCGCAGCGCTTGTCGTGGAAGACGAGCACCGCGTTCGCGCAATGGCCGCGGAAGTTTTCAAAGCCGCTGGCTATCGGGCTATTGAAGCCTGCAATGCGGCGGAGGCCATGACGATTTTGGAAAGTTGCGGTGACATAGAGACGGTGTTCACCGATATTGAAATGCCGGGGCAAATAACCGGCGTTAGCTTGGCCCGCGCGATTTGCCAGCGCTGGCCGCATATTCGCGTTCTCGTCACCTCCGGCACGGCCATTTCCCGGTGGACAGCGCTCTGCCGATCGGCGCCGGTTTCATCGGCAAGCCCTATCAACACGCGCAGATGCTCGCCTCGCTGATTATGCCTTTGACGTCCCCAAGCTCGATCGGCACATGTTGGACCTCATCCAGGATCAGTCAAGCAACGCAGAGTGAGCCGTGACGCCCAATACACTCAGTCTTGGCTAAACTACAGAAGTGCGTCTATACCCTTGCGACGGATGACGTTCAGGATGGCGAGTGTCGATCCCGTAGCCTTTTTAGTGCCCCGTTCAAGCTGCGAGATATAGCCCGTCGTCAGGTTGGTGTATTTAGCGAGAGCAGCCTGGCTCAGATGCGCCTGCTCCCGAACGCGGCGGATTTCTTCCGGCGTAATCGGTTCGGCGGCTAGTGGCGCCTCCGGTCCCAGGTGGCGCACCGTGATCTTCTCATAAGTATCATCGCTCAACATCCCTACCCGGTGCAGACCCTCGGCCGTTTCCAGCAGGGCTTCGGTCAGATTGCTACGCTTCTTCGCCATTTTCTATCTCCTGCAATTCGCCTTCCGCTTTCGCCCGCTCCAGCGCGAAATCGTCACGGATCAACATATCGGCCGCCACAGCGCGCAGGGCCTCCAATTCATTGTTCTCGATGTTCTCGCGCTCGTTTTTGGCGAAGGCGTAGAGAAAGAACGCTCGATCTTCCGTTCGATAGGCGACAATCATGCGAAAACCACCGGACCGGCCCTGTCCGGGACGGGCAACACGCTGCTTGATGAGGCCACCGCCCAGGTCGGCGTCGATGAGCCCACGCTCGGCCCTCGCGATAGCTTCTCTCAAACCTGCATCATCAATCCGCTCACGCCGCACGAATCGCGCTACCCATTTGGTTTTGAAAATCCGCACGCGCAGTCCCATGTATGTGATATAGGACTATAGCACACAGGGCTATAGTTTCAAGGTGTCACCCCGGACGCGCTTGTGACACGCACATACGATCGAGGCAGGGCGAGATCCCCAACATGCGAGAAATCGGACGCGGCTACGACCCCTTCGGAAGCAGGATCAACCGCGCCAAAAGCACGGAAGTGGAGATTGAAGCACGACCTGATTTCCGCTCACTGACTCGTTCGCTGGTTGGGAGACCAATCGCAGCAACCGCTTTCGGGCAACTCCCTGCCGAAATGTGCGCTCATCGAGCCTATGGCGGGTCCGCCGAAAATGTTATCCTCACATTGCTTCAAGACCGTCCCGCGCCGCCCTTGGGGTAGCGTTCCATGCATCTGCGGATTCGAGGTAAACCAGAGCAACGGCGGTCAACACTGCTTGCGGCCCGTCTGGTGGCCACAGCCGATCTCATTGTGGTCCATATGTCCCGAACGGGCTGGAAGGAAAGGGGGAGGGGAGAAGGCAGCAGCAACGGGTGGATGGCAGCCGGCGATCCCAATGGCGGCCGCGATGCATAGTTTCCTCGCATTCTCCGATCTGAAAGCGAAAGGGATTCCCTTCACCCGGCAACATGTGGCGCGCCTCATCAAGCAAGGGCGCTTTCCCGCTCCGATCAAATTGGGCATCGGCACGAACCGCTGGATAGAATCCGAAATTGACGACTGGCTCGATCAGCGAAAAGCCGTACGAGATGGCACTCTGGCGTCGCGGCAAGAGTGCCCGTAGCCGAGTGAAGCCCTTGATGGTCGGGCTTGCGGGATGCAGTCTGGGGTGTCCGAACGCGGCACCATCCTCAGTGAGCTCAGTGATCAGCTACCTATTGGCAGCGGAGGTCCCCTCCTAGGGATGGATTATTGAGCATCTCGATTCGGCTTCGCTTGACCGAATCCCGTCAATGAGACCGGTGAAGAAGGCATCACCTCCGGGAACATTCCTGAACCGCCGAGATCACCACATCACCTGGATTCTGTTGCCCAGTTTGTTGCCCACTTCGGAAATGGGGCCAGATCGGCCATTTCAGTGACCAACCAAGTCGTTGATTTTATTGGATAATTTGGTGGACGCACTAGGGCTCGAACCTAGGACCCGCTGATTAAGAGTCAGCTGCTCTACCAACTGAGCTATGCGTCCATGCCATCAGGCATTCCCGTTCGGGAGCCGCCCCAATAACGATTTTATCGGCCCTGCCAAGCCCCAAATTTGCGTTTTTCAGGACAGGCTTCGCGGGCCTGACCGGCTCCAGCGTTCCACAGCCATGATCGATCCAATGCAGATCATGTTTGTCATCATGGAGGACCCGCCATGGCTCATCCAGGGCAAGGGAATACCGACCACCGGTGCGAGACCCATGACCATCATCAGGTTGATGCACATGTAGAAGAAGATCGTCATGGTCATGCCCGCTGCCAGCAGGCGCGAAAATCGATCCGGTGCCCGGTTGGCGACCTTCAGGCCCCAGCGGAAGATCAGGCCAAACACGATCAGCACGAAGAGGCCGCCCACCATGCCCCACTCTTCTGCCATCGTGGCAAACACGAAATCCGTGTGCGCTTCGGGCAGGTAGTTCAGGTGGCTCTGCGATCCGTTGCCGAACCCCTTGCCGATGATCCCGCCCGAACCGATTGCGATTTTCGACTGCGTGATGTGGTATCCGGTGCCAAGCGGGTCGCTTTCCGGATCGAGGAACACCAGCACGCGATTACGTTGATAATCGTGCAGCAGAAAAAAGAAGGCAAGGGGCGCAGCGATCAGGCCAGCGGCACCCGCGCCAAGAAACCAACGCAACGGCAGGCCTGCAAGAAACATCACCATCACCGCGCCGAAACTGATCGCAAGGCCCGTGCCCAGATCGGGCTGCAGCATGACCAGACCTGCCGGAACGGCAAGCAGTATGACTGCGGGCACGAGTCCACGCCAGCCCTGGGTCTCGCCGATGGGAAGGACGGAGTAGAACCACGCCAGCACGAGCACGATGCCGGGCTTCATCAGTTCCGAAGGTTGCAGCGTCATGAAGCCGAGGTTCAACCAGCGCTGACTGCCACCACCGACGCCGCCGATCAACTCGACGAGGACCAGCAGCAGACATAGAACCACGTAAACCGGCATGGCCATGCGCCTGAACAATTCCTGTGGCAGACGGGCAATGACCATCGCCATCACCAGGAAAACCGCAAAGCGCAGCAAATGCGACATCGACCAGATTTCGAAGCGCCCACCCGCAGCCGAATCCAGCACCGCCGCACCAAAGGCAACCAGCGCGATAAGAGGAAGCAGGACGCTCCAAGGCTGTCTGGCTATCGCCGCCGGTACGTAGGCGCGCGGCATTATTGCACACCCGCGGATACGGAAGGCGCAGTATTCGGCGCAGCCGGTTGCAGGACGACAACGGGCGGCGGTTGTTCAGGTTCAGGCCGGGGCGCCGCAGCGTCAGTCTGTGCGGTTGCGGGTTCTTCCGCTGTCTTTCGGCCGTCCTCTACCCGTTCGGTCAACGATTCGTCGTCCGGCACGGTCTTCGGGGCGGTCTCCCCATACTTGGCGGCAAAAGCGTTGTATCGTGAAGACATGCGCTGCTGCACGTTGCCGCCCCACTGCTTCTCGAACTCCTCGAGCACAGCCATCGCCTTGTCCGGAGCAAAGATGTAGGTCATGACATCGCGTGCGATCGGATAGGCGGCTGCCGAACCGCCGCCGTGTTCGATCACCACCGCGCAAGCATATTTCGGCTTGTCGAACGGGGCGAAGCAGATGAAGTGCCCGTGGTCGCGGTACTTCCAGGCCCCGCTCTTGCCGTTGGCAATGTTGAGACCGACCACTTGCGCGGTACCGGTCTTGCCGGCAAGCAGCACGTTGTCCACCGGCAACCGTGCCCTGCCAGCCGTGCCACGGCCATTGACCACCTCGCTCATGGCCGCATGAATGTAATCAAGGTGCTCCTGCGAGAAACCCATCGACTTCACAGGCGGAGCATTACGATCCAGCAGCAGTCGCGGCATGACTTCACGACCTGATGCGATGCGCGAAGCCATGACAGCCTGCTGAAGCGGATTGACCAGCATGTACCCTTGGCCGATCGTTGCATTCACGGTGTCGTAGAGAGCCCACTCCTTCTTGTATTTGCGAAGCTTCCACGCCGGATCGGGAACCGTGCCATAGGATTGGCCGGGGTAGGGCATCGGGAATTCCTGCCCAAGCCCCAGCCTGCGCGCCATCGCAGCGATCTTGTCCATCCCGATCTGCTGCGCGAAATGGTAGAAATACACGTCGCAGGACTGGTAAATTCCCTTGGCCATGTCGACCGTGCCGTGGCCGCGCCGGTTCCAGCAGTGGAACACGCGATTGCCAACACGCAGGCCGCCACCGCACCCAACGCTCGCATTGGGATCGAGCCCGGCCTCAAGGAACGATAGTGCCACCATCGGCTTGACGGTCGACCCCGGCGGATACAATCCTCGTAGCACCTTGTTGCGCAGCGGCACGTGGTCATCTTCGGACAGCATCTTCCACTCGACACGGCCAATGCCGTCGGAGAAGCTGTTGGGATCGAAGCTGGGCATCGATGCCATGGCAAGAATGTCGCCGGTCTCGCAATCCATGACCACGACGGAGCCTGATTCCAGCCCGATGCGCCGAGCAGCATAGTCCTGAAGCCCCGCGTTGATCGTCAGGGCAATTGGTTTGCCCGGCACATCTTCGCGAGTACCGAGATCGCGCACGATACGCCCGGAGGCGGTCGCTTCGACGCGGCGGGCTCCGGGCACACCGCGCAACCTCGCCTCGAAGTGCTTTTCCAGCCCATCCTTGCCGATCTTGAAGCCCGGGGTGATCAGGAGCGGATTGCGCTCCTTTTCATAGTCCTCGGCCGATGCCGCGCCCACATAGCCCACAAGATGTCCTACTGACGCGCCGGCTGGATAGTACCGAGAGTATCCTCGTTGCGGGATGACGCCGGGCAGTTCCGGCAGACGGACCGAAACAGCTGCGAACTTGTCCCAGTCCAGACTTGAGGCAACTTCCACGGGCTGAAACCCCCGTGCCTTGTCGAGCTTGTCGCGGATATCGCGCACCTTGTCGGGGGCAAGTGATAGCAGGCCAGCCAAGGTGGCCATGGTCCTGTCCGGATCGTCCACCCGGTCAGGAATAAGGTCGACGCGAAAATCAGCGCGGTTTGCGGCAAGCGCCTTGCCAAATCGATCCAGTACCCAACCCCGGCGCGGTGGAATGAGCGTGAGGTTTACGCGGTTGCTCTCGGATGCGGCCTGGTACTTCTCGTTCTGCGCTACGGCAAGATAGCCAAGCCGCGTTGCCAAAAGCAGGCCCACGCCGCCCTGAAGCGCACCCAGCACGAAGCTGCGTCTCTCGAACCGATTGGTCAGGATCGCCGAGGTGACCGGCAGCCTTTGCCGCATGGTCAGATCCTCTTCAGCGGAAGCAGGCGGATACGGTCAAGCAGAGCCACCAGTCGCGTATTGACCGGATAGAGCACCACCGAAATCAGCAACTGCGGCACGATCACCGTGGGTAGGGGATAAGCCACCGCGAGCCCCGCCAATGTGGATGTGAGGAACAGATAGGCAGCAATCAGCGCGCTGGCTGCCAGCCAGTCCTGAACGAAGCCCCGCCACAGGAACTTTTCGTCGATCAGTTCCATGATGAGCATCGTCGCAGACCACAGAACGATGCCCGATCCGAACGGCATGCCCGAGTAAAGATCATCGAACAGTCCCAGCGGCAGGCCGGCCCATAGCGGCAACATGCCGGGGCGCATCATGCGCCAGGCAAGCAGCATCATGTAGGCGAATGGCGGCATCACCGGGGCAGAGGCTATCACCGGTGAGAAACTCGCCATCGATGCCAGCATGATCGTGGCCCATGGAAGACCGATTGCAAGGACTGGCCAAGGCTCGCGATTGATCCGCTTTCGCGCGATCTCTTCCGGCGTTCCGCGCAGCGGGCCGAGCATTACGGCTCCCCTGCGGCGGTTTTGGCGCCACGTTCCTCGATTGCCTCCATCTCTGTACGAGCTGCCGCGCTGTAGGCGGGCTCGACGATGACGAATTCGTTGTCCGCGGGATCTGCGGCGAGATGGCCGATGGCGCCGTCGCGATGCGGGTCAGTTGCCACCGCCACGGGGATGCCGGGCGGATAAAGCCCGCCGGACCCCGACGTCACGAACACATCGCCAGCCTTTACCGGATTGATGCCCTGGTTGATCAGGCGGATGTCTATGCGGCCGTTGGAGGCCCCTTGAACAAATGCCGTCAGCCCATCGCGGGCTCGCTTTACGGGAACGACGTTCTCCGGATCTGTGACGAGCAGCACGCGTGCCGTGCCCGGACCTGCTTCAACAACGCGGCCGATCAGGCCTGACGCCGCCCGCACCGGGAGTCCTGGCCGGACACCGCTCGATGTTCCGGCGTCGATGATCGCATAGCGCCGCGTACTGGCAGCGGTCGATCCGATCAGTCGCACAGTGGCGATCGGCTTGCGTTGCGGATCGACGATACCGAGCAGGGCCTTGAGCCTGCGGTTCTCATTCTGCAGAGATTGCATCGACACCGCGTTGGCGCGTGCCGCCTCTACCTCCCGGCGAAGCTCGGCATTTTGGCGGCCGGCATTGAAGTAGGCTCCGATCGCAGCGAACACGCCCTGGCCGGTAGTCCGCCCGGTCGCGCCGGCCCGTCCGACCGGTCGGGCGACTTCGGCAGCTGCGCTTCGCGCAAAAGAGAATGCATCCGGATTTACGAGCGAAGTGATGAGCACGGCAACACCGGCCACGACGCCCAGAATGGCGACAACGTAGCCGGTGAAGATTCCGTACTGCGCCCTGCGCGAATAGCCCGGGCGCCGGTCCTGCGACCGCGCCATCCGTTCAACCCCTTCAATCCGACGCATGGAACCGCGCCGCGATGCAACCCGTGTGCCTCAGCAATACTCGAAATGCCTCAGGCGGTCATCAGCACGCCGCGGTAAATCTGGTCTTCCATGGCGCGACCGGTGCCGAGCGCCACGCACGACAGCGGATCTTCGGCGACGCTGACAGGCAGGCCGGTTTCCTCGCGCAGATGCTCGTCGAGACCGCGGATCAGCGCGCCACCACCGGTCAGCACGATGCCCTGGTCGACAATGTCGGCAGCAAGTTCAGGCGCCGTGTTTTCAAGCGCGATGCGTACGCCTTCAACGATCGCGCCGATCGGTTCGGACAGGGCTTCAGCAATGTTTGCTTGCGTGATCGTGATTTCCTTCGGCACCCCGTTGACCAGGTCACGTCCCTTGATGTGGATCGTCTCGCCGATGCCGTCGGCCGGGGCCGTGGCAATACCGTAGTCCTTCTTGATACGCTCCGCCGTGGCTTCACCGATCAGCAGGTTATGATGACGGCGGACGTAGGAGACGATCGCTTCGTCCATCTTGTCACCACCCACGCGCACCGAGGTGGTGTAGGCAAGGCCGCGCAGCGAAAGGACGGCAACCTCGGTCGTACCGCCACCGATGTCGACCACCATTGAACCGACCGGTTCGGTGACCGGCATGTCGGCGCCGATCGCCGCAGCCATCGGTTCAAGAATGAGGTAGACCTGGCTGGCACCCGCATTGCTGGCCGCGTCGCGAATGGCGCGGCGCTCGACGCTGGTGGAACCCGAGGGCACGCAGATCACGATTTCGGGATAGCGCAGGAGGCTCTTCGATCCGTGAACCTTGCGGATGAAGTGCTTGATCATTTCCTCAGCCACTTCGATATCGGCAATCACGCCGTCGCGAAGCGGGCGGATCGCCTCGATGTTGTCGGGTGTCTTGCCCATCATCATCTTGGCATCGTCGCCCACGGCCTTGACCCGCTTGATCCCGTTGATCGTCTCGATGGCGACGACGGAAGGTTCGTTCAGAACGATGCCGCGATCCTGCACATAAACCAGCGTGTTGGCCGTGCCGAGGTCGATCGCGATGTTCTGGGAACCGAACTTGAAGAATCGGGAAAAGATCGAAGCCATCTAAGAATCCGTGATAATCTGCGGTTTGGCGCACGGGCACGCGCCAGACCCCTCCAGAAAGTGCGCCCGGGAAGGCGGCTTCCTAGCAGGCGCTTGGCGCAAAGCCCATGGGTTTGTGCGGGATTGGACGGATAACTTCACCACTTGTCTCGAAATAAATCGGCTTCGGCGCTAGTCGTGTCAGGACCATGCGAGTCATCCGCCGCCTTCCCGAAACGCTCATCAACCGCATCGCCGCCGGAGAGGTGGTCGAGCGCCCTGCAAGCGCGCTCAAGGAGCTGGTTGAAAACGCCATCGACGCCGGCGCAAGCCACCTCCACGTGCGCCTGTCCGAAGGTGGGTTGGCGATGATCGAGGTGTCGGACGACGGGTGCGGCATGCGGCCCGACGAGATCGAGCTCGCGCTCGAACGTCATGCCACGTCCAAGCTCCCAGACGAGGCGATCGAGATGGTCGAAACCCTCGGCTTCCGTGGAGAAGCCCTGCCATCAATCGCCTCCGTCGCTCGCATCACCATCGAATCCCGACCGCAAGGCACCGCCGATGGCTGGAAGCGCGTGGTCGATAACGGTGTTCTCGTGTCAGAAGGACCTGCTGCGCTTCCCCCGGGGACGCGTGTCCGGGTGGAACAACTGTTCGAGAAGATCCCCGCGCGCCGCAAGTTCCTGCGCAGCCCGCGTTCGGAATGGGCGGCCGCTTCCGACGTCGTTCGCCGCCTCGCCATGGCCCGGCCTGACATAGGCTTCACCCTGGAACATGATGGCCGCCGCGCGCTTCATGTGCAGGCCGGAGACACGCTCGAGGCGCGGGTCGCTCAACTCGTTGCCCGTGAACTGGCCGGAAATTCCGTCGAGGTGGACCTCTACCGGGGTGATTATCACCTCACCGGGATAGCCGGATTGCCAACCTACAATCGCGGCGTTGCCGATCACCAATATCTCTTCGTGAATGGGCGCCCTGTGAAGGATCGCCTGCTGATCGGTGCGGTGCGTGGTGCCTATGCCGATATGCTGGCACGCGATCGCCATGCAGTCCTTGCCCTGTTCCTGCAGGTCCCGGCGAGCGAAGTTGACGTCAATGTCCATCCCGCCAAGTCCGAAGTCCGTTTCCGCGATCCGGCCCTCGTGCGCGGCATGGTTGTCTCTGGCCTGCGCCATGCGCTCTCCACAGGCGATCAGCGCAGTGCGCAAGCTCCTTCGGCAAGCGCAATGGCGGCTTGGCAGGCAGAGCCGATCGTGCCGTCACCCTCGCCCGGTGCGCAGGGAAGCATGTTCTCGCAGCAATGGCGCCCCGAGACGCGCGTGAGCGAGGCTGGGCAAGCGTGGCGTGGCTACGAGCAATCCGTGCTGGCGCCGCCTCAGGCGCGAGCCGAAGTCGCCGTCGAACCGGTCACTGAATCTGCACGGCATCCCCTTGGCGTTGCCCGTGGACAGATCTCCAACACGTATATCGTTGCAGAAGCGGAAGACGGTCTCGTGATTGTCGATCAGCATGCGGCGCATGAACGTCTCGTCCTCGAACGGCTGCGTGCTGCCGGGGCAGGGCAGGGCACTGCACCCGCTCAGGCGTTGTTGATCCCGGAAGTTGTCGAGCTTGAAGAAGTCGCGTGTGACCGGCTGGAAGAAGCGTCGCCCAAGCTTGCCGAGTTCGGTCTCGCGCTGGAGCGCTTCGGGCCTGGCGCGATGCTGGTACGATCCGTCCCTGCGGCCTTGGCCAAGGGGGATCCGGCACAACTCGTGGCGGATGTGGCAGATGACCTAGCGCACCATGGCGATGCCTTGCTCCTGGGAGAAAAGCTCGATCTCGTCCTGGCGACGATGGCCTGCCACGGTTCGGTGCGGGCAGGGCGGACATTGTCCGTCGTGGAGATGAATGCCCTCTTGCGCGAAATGGAAGTGACACCCCGCTCGGGGCAGTGCAACCATGGTCGTCCAACGTGGGTCAAGCTGGCCCATGCCGACATAGAAAAGCTGTTCGGGAGAAAGTGATGCTGCACGCCAAGGCGCAGATTGCCGTTTTGTCCGCCATGGTTCTCGGACTTGCCTCCTGTTCAGACAAGGAGCCGACCGACGCCGAAGCTGTCGCCGCAGTGGAGGCAGCGCAGGACGGCAAGCCACCGGTCAAGCCATTGGTGCTGCAGCCGATCCTCTACCCGGATATCAGCCAGAACAAGCTCCACGGCACCGGCTGTGCATTCGTCGCCGAAGGCGGCGGCCTTGGCGCAGTCCTGTTGGCGCAGGACAAGCGCGGAGTTATCAAATATGGCGACCACATCCAGGTTCTTGCGCCTGATGCCGGTTCTTCAAGGATGCCGAAGGGCAGCTTTTCGCGTTATACCGGCAAGGAAAATGCGGTCACATTAACGGCTGACGGCCCGGTCACACCCGTAGGCACGACCGAACAGTTCAAGGGCAGGATGATCGTGACCGACGCGTTCGAGCGCCCGGTCTATGAAGCGACTGGTGACGTTCAATGCAAGGCGATCTGACCCGTCAGGTAGTAGCCTTCTGGTCCCGTACGCGGATCAGTCCGATGGATTTCATGGTCATCACGACCACGCCGTCCTGATTATAAACGCGCACGTTCGAGCGAAAGCTCCCCATCTCCGGGCGTGACGCGCTTCGCTTCTTGTCGACGATTTCCGTTTCGACCGAAAGCGTGTCACCCGGATAGACAGGCTTCAACCAGCGTATCTCGTCAAGCCCGGGTGACCCGAGGCCAGCCTGCTTTCGTTCCTTCAAATTCTCCACCAGCATCGCCATGGTCATCGCGCAAGTATGCCAGCCGCTGGCAGACAGCCGACCGAAATGGGTCTGCGCCGCCGCCTCGTCGCTCAGGTGGAACGGTTGCGGGTCGTACTTTGACGCAAAATCGATCACTTCCTCTCGGCTGACGGCATAGTTTCCGAACCGCTGGATCGCGCCGGGCTCGATATCTTCGAAGTATATCATTCGGTCAGGTTCGCTGCGTCGAGCCATAAAGTCAATCGCGCGATTAAATGCTGATTGCCCGCAAACCCATGGCTGGCGGGGTAGGGTCCGGAATGATCCGGTACCGCGCAGTGATGATGCTGAACACGCCGAAGAGCAGAAGCCCTGCTGCCACGAACTGGAAGCCAGTCTCCATGTCTCGCAAATTGTTGATGGCTTTGCCCAGCGAGACGACCTCTTCGCTCTCGCCGAACCATGCGGTGCGCAGCAGTGACCACCCGATCAGGGCCATCACCACAGCCCGTGCAGCATGGCCGGCACGGCCGATCCAGCATGTGAAGCGAGGCGCTCGCGAAGAAATATGGCGCATGAAGCCCGCCGTAACGGCGCTGCGTGCCTGGAATATTGCTGCAATCAGGATAGCTACGCCAATAATCCCGAGAAGAGTGCTGCCAAAGGGGAAATCAAGCACGCCACTAGCCATCTGGGCGGACGAATCTTCACCTGCACCACGCGCTCCGCTGGCTATCCGTGCGGCTGTCCAGGCAAGGCCCAGATGGATCACGGCGCTGGCGAGATAACCCACTCTCGATGCGCGCCCCTTCCACGAGGTGCCCTTGCGCTCGATATCGAACAGGGCTGCGGAAAGGCGATAGAGTGCGTAACCGACCAGACCTGCGGATGCGATGTAAAGGACCACCGGTCCACCCGGAATGGCATTCAGCACGCGGAAGATGTCGCCGGCACCATCGTCAATGTCAGACTTTCCCGCAGTCAGGGCAAGGTATCCAAGCAGGACATAGACAAGGCCGCGTGCAGCAAATCCCACTCGCGCCAGCCACACCACTTTCTCCGACTTGTCGACCACCAGCGCGTTCCTCTTTCCAGTTCGGGCATGGAACGCGCCGGAGGCCAACCGGTGCCGGGCCGGTCAGTTCATTGTCGGCATGAAAAGCATCCACAAGGCCATGCCGACCATGACGACATTCTCGGTTAGCGACACAAAACCGAGCGGGACGCGCTCCGATCCACCCACGCAGGCACACTTGAGCTCGCGCTTCTGGACATAGACTGCGTAAAAGACCGAGATGCCGCCGATGGTGCCGATGAACAGGGCAATCGGGATGGATAGCCAAGGCAGTGCCCTCGCTGCCATCAAGACGCCGGCCAGCGCCTCGCCGAATGGATAGAGATAGGCATAGGGAACCCAGCGCCTCGCGAGCAGGTCGTAGCCAAGGAACATGGTCGCAAACCGGTCGACGTCCTGCAGCTTGAGCATGGCCAGAAGCACCATGGCGAAGGCGATGAACCATTCGACCGCCCGTGCAGTGAAAGGCGTGCCGAACATCGCAAAGCTTATCGCGAGCGCCAGCGCTCCAGCGATCGCGAAGACGGCCAGAACAGGAACGTAGCTCGTGGCATCAGGATCGGCGACTTTCAGGCCAAGGAAGCGCCGCGTATCGTCATGCCCGCCAATGCGTTGTCCGTTGATGAACACTTGCGGCGTAGTCTTGACGTCATGAGCCTGCTTGAAGGCATCGGTCTCTTCTCGGGTGCGGAGCCAGTGGTCTTCGACCTCATAGCCTTGGCGTTTGAGAAGATGTTTCACCTTCACGCCGTAAGGGCAGATGTGCGTTGGCATGACCATGCGATGCAGCACGGCGGTTCGATTCGGGGTGTATGCTTTTGTCATGAAGCTGCCTATAACTTGCGTACCATGGTACGGAGTCAAGCGATATGGCGATGACGATTTCCGAACTCGCCAGAAGCGCAGCCGTCGGGGTCGAGACGGTGCGCTTCTATCAACGCAAAGGCCTGTTGGATGATCCCCGGCCAGCCCGCAGCGGAAGGGAGGGGCGCAGGCACTATGGCCCCGATGATTTGCGGCGTCTGCGCTTTGTGCGCAGCGCCCAAGGCGCCGGCTTCACTCTTTCGGAAATCGCCGAATTGCTCGCACTCGATGCCGGGCATGACCGACCGCGCGCCCGACAGATGGCAAAAGCACGTCTGGAGGCGATCGATCAGGAGATCGCGCGCCTTGAGACGGCGCGACAATCGCTTCGCAAGCTTGCCCGAGAATGTGCAAAAGGCGACGCCGGACCGTGTCCGATCATCGCCGCCTTCGAGAACTGAGGCTCAGACGTTGAACTTGAAGTGGAGGACGTCGCCGTCCTTCACCACGTATTCCTTGCCTTCCTGCCGCAGCTTGCCCGCATCGCGCGCTGCGCTTTCGCCTCCGAGGCTGACGAAATCGTCATAGGCGATGGTCTCGGCGCGAATGAAGCCGCGCTGCATGTCGGAGTGAATTTCACCCGCCGCTTCCGGAGCCTTTGCGCCAAGATGCACGGTCCAGGCGCGCGCCTCCTTTGGGCCGACGGTGAAGAAAGTGATGAGATGCAGCAGGTCATAACCGGCGCGGATCACGCGGGCGAGGCCGGTCTCATGCAGGCCCATTTCCTCAAGGAAAACCGAACGCTCCTCCGGATCCATGCCGACCAGCTCGGATTCGATCGCCGCCGAAACAATCACCGCATTGGCGCCCTCGGCCTTGGCCTTTTCGAACACGCGGGCCGAAAAGGCGTTGCCCTCCGCTGCGCTCTCTTCCTCGACGTTGCAGACATAAAGCACGGGCTTCGCGGTCAGCAACTGGGCCTGCCTGAACACGCGCGCTTCCTCGTCATCCTTCGGCTGGGTCAGGCGCGCAGGCTTGCCCTCGCGAAGCAGTTCCAGAGCCTGGCCAAGCACCGAGGCAATGACCTTCGATTCCTTGTCGCCCGCCTTGGCCTTCTTCTCGGCGGCCGGCACGCGCTTTTCCAGGCTCTCAAGGTCCGAGAGCATCAGCTCCGTTTCGACCGTTTCGGCGTCCGAGATCGGATCGACCTTGTTGTCGACATGCTGAATGTCATCGTTCTCGAAGCAGCGCAGCACATGGACGATGGCGTCAACTTCGCGGATGTTGCCGAGGAACTGGTTGCCAAGGCCTTCGCCTTTCGATGCGCCGCGGACGAGCCCGGCAATGTCGACGAAGCCAAGCTGCGTCGGGATGATCTTCTGGCTGCCGGCGATTTTGGCCAGCGTATCAAGGCGCGGGTCAGGGACGCCGACATTGCCGACATTCGGCTCGATCGTGCAGAACGGATAGTTCGCCGCCTGCGCCGCCTGTGTCTCGGTCAGCGCGTTGAACAGCGTCGACTTGCCGACGTTGGGAAGGCCGACGATCCCGCAACGAAAACCCATCTTCAAACTCCTTGGCTGGCCGCGCCTTTAGCCGGGCGTGCAGCATTTGGAAACCTTCACGGAAATTTCAGGGATTGAAGGCACTAAGTGCTTCATCCGTGGAGAGATTGCGATGAAGAAGCTGGCCTTCCTGACCTTGCCGCTGCTGCTGGCGGCTTGTACCGACAGCCCGCAGGAGCGCGCCGATCGGGCTCGCAAGGCTTTCGCTGCGCACGACTATCGCGCCGCTCAGGTGGATCTGGCCGCTGCGCTGGAGGCCAACCCGCAGGATCCCGCGCTGCTTGAACTCCATGCCCGCAATGCCCTTGCCATGGGAGACGGCATTGCCGCAGGTGCATCCCTTGCAAAGCTTCCCGAAGGTCGGCGACCGGCCGACTTCGCACAGCTTTCGGCAGAAGCGCTGCTGCTGCGTGGCCTGCCGGAAGATGCAATTTCGGCTTTGGGCACGGACACGTCAGCCGCGGCTCACCGCATCCGCGCTCTTGCCCTGCTTGCCAAGGACGATCGCGAAGGGGCCGCAAAGGCCTTTGCCGCTGGTGCTGCCGGGAAGGCCAATGCGCGCTTGCTGGCCGACTATGCGCGTTTCAGTCTCATGCGTGGTGATATAAAGCAGGCCCGTATTCTGGCCGACCGGGCGAAGGCGGCAGACGCGGCGATGATCGATGCGCTGCTGGCCGATGCCGAAGTCGCGACCGCCGAAGGCCGCCTTGCCGAAGCCCTGTTGGCATACGATGCGGCGGCAAAGTCCTACCCTGGCAATCTGGCCGCCTTGGCCGGCAAGGCCGCCGTGCTCGGCGATCTCGGACGGACCAAGGAGATGGACAAGGTCCTTGAATCGCTAGCAGAAGTGAAGGGCGGGGGGCAGGTCGCCTATCTTCAGGCGCGCGCTGCCGCAGCGCGTGGCGATTGGGCTACCGTTCGAAGCGTCCTCCAGGCAAACGAAGCGCAACTGACCGACAAGGATGAGGCGACGGTTCTCTATGCGCAGGCACTCGTAGCGTTGAAGCAGCCTGAGCAGGCTCGGGCCAAGCTCCAGCCTCTGCTTACCCGTAACCCCGGCAGTGCAACGCTCCGCCGCGAACTTGCCAGGGCGCAGCTCGCCGCTGGCGATGCGCGCGGTGCAGTCGAGACGATGCGCCCGTTCGCCGAGGTCCAGACAGCCGATGCCGAGGATCTGCGCCTTCTGGCAAAGGCTGCAGAGGCTTCGGGCGATCCCGAAGCGGCGAGGCTGGCAGAGAAGGCGAAATTCCCGTCAGCGCAGGCGCTGGCGGCTACGCTGGCTCAGGCCGACACGGCAATGAAGCAGTCCAACTGGGGCAATGCCATTGCCGCCTATGAGCGTTTGCTTGCCGTGACTGACGGAAAGAACCCGCTGGTTCTCAATAACATGGCCTATGCCCAGGGAATGGTTGGCAACAAGGCCAAGGCACTGGAATTTGCCGAGAGTGCATACAAGGCCGCCCCGACAAACGCTTCGGTGCTTGATACGCTTGGCTGGCTGCTCGTCGAAAGCGGCAAGGACCGGTCGCGCGGCCTAACCTTGCTGCGCGAAGCTGCCGCCAAGGCCCCCGGCAATGCGACGATCGCAGGGCACTTGCGCAGCGCCGAAAAGGGCTGAGCGCAAGGAAAAAGGGAGCCCACGGGTGCAGGCTCCCTTCCTCGAATTTCCGGTTTGATCAGGCTGCGAGAGCCAGGCGACGCGGCGCAGTCTGACGGCGGCGCGCCAGGGCAAGGCCGACAAGACCGATACCGAACAGCCCGAGCATGCCCGGTTCCGGGACAGGCGTACCGCCAGTTGACCCGCCAGTGCTGCTGATCGTGCCCGAACCGCTGGCCGAGCTGATTCCCGGCACGCCGCTGATCGACTGGTAGCGCACATAGAAGTCGCTGAGCGTCAGCGAACTGACCGGCTGCGAAAAGCTCAGCGTGAACGAACCGGTGCCGGTTTCGCCAAGTGTCAGGCCGCCGCTTCCGCCTCCTGCACAGCTCCCGGTCTGGGCATCCTTGAAGCACACGTCCACGGTGCCAATGCCGTTCGGATAGTTTGAGTTCAGCGTGGTGTACGAAAATGCACCGGTGCTCGTGGCCGACGAGATGGTGGGATCGGTGTTGAACGCAAAGCTTGAGATACGCGAATCCGTAACCGGCGCGGAGCTGGTGTTGGAAACGCTGTAGTCGAACGTGTAGTCATTGCCGGAAATGCCGGTCAGCCTGAACGTGGTCGAGCCGGTCAGCCCGTCGATAGACGTTCCGCCCGAGAAGCCGTCATAGTTCAGCGTGAAGCTGCTGCCGATATCGCCCGAGCCGAGCGTGACGGAATCGGCAAAGGCAGGTGCTGCTGCCATCATTGCTGCACTGGCAGCGAGGCCCGCGAGAACTTTTCTGAAGGTCATCGAAACTGCTCCCCTGAACCGAAAGTCGGTTAATTGTTAGGTAAGCAACCCTTGTGCCAATTACGGATTTCAGCCATTTGTAATGATTAATAATGTTGAGGTCGTAAGATTTCTCGACATGCTCGCAGACGAAGTTGCTCCGCTTTCACCAATGATTCAGGCGTACGTGGCATCCAGTGCCCATGACATCCCGTCTTGCACTAGCCCTTCTTCTTGCCCTGACAGGTTGTGGTGACGATGCCGCCGAGCGTGTTGCTCGCGCCGAGCGTGAAATTGCCGGGATGGAACTGGGCGCGGCCAAGGTCGACCTCACTGCAGCTCTGGCCGACGCGGGTGATGATCCGGCAATTCTTCGCATGCTTGCAGCGGTGCAGCTCCGGTTGGGCGATGGCGATGGTGCAGCCGCCACGGCTTCCCGGCTTGAACGCTCGGGCGGATCACAAGCCGAATTGGCGTTGATCCTTGCCGAGGCGGCCGTCCTGCGGGGCAACTCGGACCAGGCGCTGGCACTTCTGGGGCAGGATGCCTCGCCTGCTGCAGAGCGGGTCAGGGCCGCCGCGCTGTCCGCCAAGGGAGACACAGCGGGTGCCTTCGCAGCTCTGCAGCGGGGCGCAGCATCAGGAGGCGATCCGCTCCTCCTTCGCGACTACGCGCGGTTCCTCATAGCGGCGCAGGATCTCGATGCGGCATCAAGGCAGGTTGAAGCCCTGTCGCGACTTCCGGCCGGAAAATTCGACGCTGCGCTGATTGCCGCGGATATCGCAGTGAGGCGGGGGCAGTTCGCCGAAGCGCATGCAGTACTTGAGCAGATGGCCGCGAAGTACCCGCGCGTGCCTGACCCATGGCTGGCAAGGGCGAATGCCTTCGATCTCCAGGGCAAGCTTGACGATGCCTTGGCAATGACATCGCGGGCCGCAGCGGTCGCGCCAGATGATCCGCGCGTTCGGGATCTGCAGGTGCAATTTGCGTCGATGAAGGGCGAATGGGATAAGGTCCGATCGTTGTTGGCCAGGCAGGAGCGCGATCTTGATCCCCTGTCGGCAAATGGGCTCAGCTATGCCGAGGCGATGCTGCGGACCGGACATCCCGAGCAGGCTAGAGCCATGTTCCAAAGGGCGCTCACACGCTCACCGAACAATCCGTTTGCGCGTATCATGTTGGCTGAAGCACAATTGGCGACCGGGGACTCCCTCGCCGCTTTCGGCACGGTAAAACCCCTTGCAGCCAGCCGGTTGGCTGGCCCGCGGGAGCTTGAGTTGGCGGTAAAGGCTGCCGACGCCGCGGGTCTGCCCGATGCAACGCCGTTGCGCGGGCGGCTGCGTGCCGCTCAGGCTGGACAGGCGCAATCACTGGCAGCTGAAGGCCAGGCCGCTCTGGCGCGTGAAGACTGGAGCGCTGCGGCACAGGCCTATGCACAACTTGCGCAGTCAGGAGATGACCCTGAGGTCCTCAAGCGACTGGCACTTGCGCTTAGCCATGCCGGGAAGGGCGAAGAGGCGATCAGGGCGGCAGACAAGGCTCGCGCACTGCGCCCCGAAGATCCTGATACGTTGTACATGGCCGGTCTGGTTCGCGCCCGGACGGGAACGGACCTGCCGACTGCAATCACCCTTCTCCGCAAGGCGAGCTCGGCCGAACCGACGAACGCGGTGTTTCGCAACACTCTGGCCCGCTATCAGGCGCAGACGGGCGCCTGATAGCGGGAATGCGTCAGGCGCGGGGCTTGGTCTTGCGTGAGCGGGCGAAGCCGATGCCGAGAAGCCCAAGAGCCATCATGCCCAGCATGCCCGGCTCCGGCACAGCCGTGCCGCCCGAAGTGGTGGTCGTGCCACCGGACGTCGTTGTCGTGCCGCCCGAAGTGGTGGTCGTACCGCCCGAAGTGGTCGTCGTGCCACCTGAAGACGTCGTACCCCCGCAGAGCGACGAACCGCCGCTGTGACCGCAGTTGCAGTAGTGCTTGTGAGTCAGCCACCAGGTTGCGTTGGCTGGCGAAGCAGCTGACAGGCCTGCAGTTGCTGCCATGGCGAGAAAGATCGAGCGAATGTTCATGTTAACCCCCGTTGGTTAATCTCAGTCTGCCTCTGGCTAAGCAAAACCGGTGCCAACTGTGAAATTACAGGGCGTTACGTGGTTAACCTTCGCCGACGCAAAGGGCGCTGTAAAGCAAGGCGACGAAAACTGTTTCCCGTTCGTTTCCCGGCAGTCAGCCATTCTGCCGCAAGGCAACATCGTTCATGAAACGAACGTCATTTTTGGAAGCAAGCCAGCCCGCTTCGGAAGCGACTGCTCCCAGCATCTCGATAAGGTCATCCTGCTCTGCCTTGGCGAATGCGCCCAAGACATGGCCCGTGACACGATCCTTGTGGCCCGGATGCCCTATGCCAAGCCTGACACGCCGGAAATCGGCCCCAAGATGCTGATCGATCGAGCGCAGGCCATTGTGGCCGGCAGTACCGCCGCCTTGCTTCACCTTTACCTTGAATGGCGCGAGGTCGAGCTCATCATGAAAGACCGTCAGCGCGTCCATGCCCAGCTTGTAGAAGCGCATCGCTTCGCCGACGGAACGCCCACTCTCGTTCATGAAGGTTGCAGGCTTGAGCAGCAGGACCTTCTGATTGCCGATCCGGCCTTCCTGCAGCCAGCCTTGGAACTTCTTCTGCACTGGCCCGAAGTTGTGGACCTCGGCAATCGTGTCGAGCGCCATGAAGCCGACGTTGTGCCTGTGAAGCGCATATTGCGGTCCGGGATTTCCGAGGCCGACCCAGAGTTGCATGTGCGGAAATTCCTTGGTTGCGAGGCCCTGCGCCTTGCCAGATAACACGGTGCAAAAAAAGAACCCCTCCCGCACGCAGCGGAAGGGGTGTCTTTTCAGCGCGCCTGCCGAAGCAGGGCCAAGGCGGGCTATCAGCCTTCCTTGGTGGTGTCGCCTTCTTCGCTCTTCAGCGAGGAGGGGGCCACGATCGTCGCGATGGTGAAGTCGCGGTCCGAGATCGCGGGCTTCACGCCTGCGGGCAGGGTGACGGCGCTGATGTGGATCGAATCGCCGACTTCGTAGCCGGCAACGTCGACGATGATGTCGTCGGGGATCGCGTCAGGCTGGCAGATCAGTTCGAGTTCGTGACGAACGATGTTGAGGATGCCGCCCTTCTTGAGGCCCGGCGACTTCTCTTCGTTGATGAAGGCCACCGGCACGTCGACGT
The DNA here is from genome assembly GCF_001556015.1 of Novosphingobium sp. CCH12-A3. Lineage (NCBI taxonomy): Bacteria > Pseudomonadati > Pseudomonadota > Alphaproteobacteria > Sphingomonadales > Sphingomonadaceae > Novosphingobium > Novosphingobium sp. CCH12-A3. The sequence continues at coordinate 44,479 of NZ_LSIA01000294.1, forward strand.
GGACGACCGAGTCCTTCGAAACGCGCAGGAAGTCTGCGTGCTGCGGACGGTCGGTCACCGGGTGGAAGGCGACGTCCTTGGGCAGGGTGCGGATGGTCTGGCCACCGACAGTGAGCTCGACGACCGAGTTGAAGAAGTGGCCGGTGCCCAGCGCCTTGTTCAGCGCCTTTTCTTCAAGGTGGATCGCGATGGGTTCTTCGTTGCCGCCATAGATCACGGCGGGGGTGCGGCCTTCGCGACGCAGTGCACGGGAGGCTCCCTTGCCTGCCCGATCGCGCGTCTCGGCCGACAGCGTAAGCGTCTCGCTCATGTGTCAGTACCTTCAGCTAAGTTAAATCACGCTTCCTCCGCCACGCCTCCAGGGATGACCATGACAGGGAAGCGGCGGCCCTTAGCGGGTTTGCCGGGAAATGCAAGAAATCAGTGGGCGCTCTCAAGGCACTCGCTTGATTGTCCACCCCCGCGCCATCATCAGGCGCTGCAGGCTGTCGGACCCTGCCAGATGCGCGGCGCCCACGGCCACGAACGGTTTTGCGCCCTGCTTCAGCATCGCGTCCAGCTGATCCGCCCAAGCCCGGTTCCGGTCCGTCAGTAGCGCTTGATGCAGCCCAGCATCGGCCAGAAACCCCTCGTTCGCCTCGCGCGCAATGCCAAGGTCGTCGCCCTTGAGCCAGAGCGCGACCATGTCGGCCTCTTCATCCTTGTCGCTCGCGGCCTCCACCGTCACTTCCTGCAGCAGCACCTGTTGCTGGCGCGCAGGGAGGGCGTCGAACACGCCGAACTGGCTGTGGATCGTCTCGAACCCCGCGACCGGCTTGCCCACTGCCAGCTTGCGCAGGGCAGGCTCTGCCCCGCTGTCAGGATCGGCTCCCGCCTTCTGCCCGGCAATCGCCGCAAGCTGCAGCGCCACTGCCCAGCTTTCGGTATCGGCAAAGTCCGCATCGGAAAGACCGAGCTTGCGATAGACCTCGGCCAGCTTGGCTCGATAGGCAGGCGCAAGCCGCTGCGAGGGCGGCGGCAGGCCCTCGGTCCCGGCCAGTTCCGCCAGCGCCTCCCCCGCCACCTTCTGGTTCAGCGGCTCGGCGATCTCCAGCACCAGGCGGTCTGCCTGCGCCAAAGCCTCACCAACGGCGGGCCGCAACCACTGCGTATCAGGCGGCAGGGCATGGACGGTGCCGAACATGTAGCCGCGCACCGCCCCGGTCCTGTCCTCGATTTGCCATAGCGCCACGCGCGTATCCGGCAGCGGCGCAGGTTTCCCGCGCTCCAGCCAAGCCATGGCCATGCCCAGCAGCAATGCCGGGACCACGGCCCACAACAGGCGCGGCAGGAAGCGAGTCAGCTGCTTCATTGCACCCGCGTCGCCGTCAGACCCTGGGCCTTGAGCATATCCTGCACGCTCTGCACGCCGGCCAGATGCCCTGCGCCCACTGCGATGAACACCGTACCCGGCTGGTCGAGCCGCCTGGCAATCCACGAAGCCCAGTTACGGTTGCGCTGGTAAAGCAGCGTCTCGGCCAGTTCAGGATCGTCCATGTTCTCGTTGATCAGCTTGCCGAGCCCTTCCGGATCGCCCGAACCCCATTCATCAGTCATCGTGCCGATGATGGCAAAGCTCTTGTCGAAATCCCGCACCGCCTCACCAAGGAACTTGAGCTGCGCCTCGCGCGGCAACTGGTCGAACAGGCCGAGCTGGAATTCGACCGTCTCCAGTGCGCCGAGCTTCTTGCCCTTGGCCAAAGCGGCCTTGCGCAGGACTGCTTCCACGCCGCTGTCGGCCCCATATCCGGCCATGGCATAGGGCACGACGCCCAAGGTGATTCCGGCCAGCCAAGGTTCGAGCGGATCGAACGCCTCCGCCGGAATCTTGAGCTTCGCCAGCAGCGCCTCATAAGCTACGCGATCTGCATCAGGCATCAGCGAACGCAGCGTCTCGCCCTTGAGCAGGCCGACAGCCATCACCGTTTTCTGCTGCTCTGCCGCCGGCATTTCCGGAATCTCGGTAATGAGTTCCGCCGACCCGTCGAGCGCCTGTCCCACTGGCCCGTCAAGCCAGACAAGGCCCTTGGGCAGCGCATGGATCGTGCCGAACAGGTAGATCGTCGTGTCGGCATCGGCCACCTTCCACAGTGCAGGCTTCAACTGCCTCGGCGCAGGAGCCTCCGCAGCAGCAGGCGTGGATGCAGAGGTCCTGGCATGGACGGTGCCCGCGAAAGCTAAGGCCGACAAGGCAAGAGCGCAGATGAGGTGACGGTAGCTTTGCTTCATGTGCGCTCTATTGCGCGTAAAGCTCTTGCGATCCAATGAAGGATTTGCGCGGCGTGTGATCGCGTGGAAAGCGCGGAGAATCGGTGCTTGCCGGTTGATTTGGGCGTGCGCATCGGCCAAAGCCGCGCGACCATGGCCGATACTGCTACAACGCCCCTCAGCCTGCAGGACATGATCCTGCGCCTTCATGCTTTCTGGAGCGAACAGGGCTGCCTGATCCTCCAGCCTTACGACATGCGCATGGGGGCAGGGACCTTCCACACCGCCACCACACTGCGCGCGCTCGGGCCGGAACCGTGGAACGCCGCCTTCGTGCAGCCCTGCCGCCGCCCCACCGACGGTCGCTATGGCGAGAACCCCAATCGCCTGCAGCACTATTACCAGTATCAAGTTATCCTGAAGCCGAGCCCCGAAAACCTGCAGGAACTCTACCTGCAGAGCCTCGTCGAGATCGGCATCGACCCGCTGGTCCACGATATCCGCTTCGTGGAAGACGACTGGGAATCTCCCACATTGGGCGCTTGGGGCCTCGGCTGGGAAGTCTGGTGCGATGGCATGGAAGTCACCCAGTTCACCTACTTCCAGCAGATGGGCGGCTTCGATTGCAAGCCCGTCGCGGGTGAGCTGACCTACGGCCTCGAGCGCCTCGCCATGTACATCCAGGGCGTCGACAACGTCTATGACCTGAAGTTCAACAGCCACGGCGTCACCTATGGCGAGGTGTTTCTCGAGAACGAGAAGCAGATGTCGAAGTGGAACTTCGAGGTCGCCGATACCGACAGCCTGTTCGAAGGCTTCCGCCGCGCCGAGGCCGAATGCCTCCGCAGCCTCGAGGCCGGCGTGCCCATCGCCGCCTACGAGCAGGCGATCGAGGCCAGCCACCTGTTCAACCTGCTGCAGGCACGCGGCGTGATCTCGGTGCAGGAGCGCGCCAGCTACATGGGCCGCGTCCGCGATCTCGCGCGTGGTTCCTGCGAGGCCTACATGGAAAAGAACGCCGATCAGTGGGCGGCCAAGTATCCGGAGTGGAGCAAGTGAGCGATTTCCTCCTCGAACTGCGCTCGCAAGAAATCCCGGCCCGCATGCAGGCAGGCGCCCGCGCCGATCTCGAAAAGCTGTTCCGCAAGCAGCTTGACGCTGCCGGCCTCAAGGCTGGCGAGATCACCGTCTGGTCCACCCCGCGCCGTCTCGCCCTAATCGCCCGCGACCTGCCGCTGGCAACCGAGGCCGTGTCCGAGGAAACCAAGGGCCCCAAGACTTCCGCCCCCGAACAGGCCCTCGAAGGCTTCCTGCGCAAGACCGGCCTCACCCCTGGCCAGTTGACCGAGCGCGATGGCGTCTGGTTCGCCATCACCGAAAAGCCCGGCCGCGCCACCAGGGACGTGCTCGCCGAAGCCATCCCCGCCATCATCCGCGCCTTCCCCTGGCCCAAGAGCCAGCGCTGGGGCGCAGCCTCGCTCTCCACCGAAAGCTTGCGCTGGGTGCGCCCGCTCTCCGGCATCGTTGCCATCCTGGGTGAGGATCTGGTCGAGTGCGAGATCGGCGGGGTGAAGTCGGGCTACGCGACGCTTGGCCACCGCTTCCACCACGCTGGCGAGATTACCATTGGTGGCGCGAGTGACTACGCCGAAAAGCTGCGCGCCTGCCACGTCATCGTCGACCATGTCGAGCGCGAGGCGATGGTGCGCGAAAAGGCCAAGGCCGCAGCTGAGGCCGCCGGTCTCGTGTTGGTCGAGGACGAAGGTCTGGTGATCGAGAACGCCGGCCTCACCGAATGGCCGGTCTCGCTGTTGGGCCGCTTCGACGAGGCGTTCCTCGACGTGCCGCCCGAAGTCATCCAGCTCACCGCGCGCGTCAACCAGAAGTACTTCATCTGCCGCGACGCTGCTGGCAAGCTCGCTAACGCCTTCGTCTGCACCGCCAATATCGAGGCGAAGGATGGCGGCGCGGCCATCGTCGACGGCAACCGCAAGGTCCTCGCCGCGCGCCTCTCGGATGCCCGCTTCTTCTGGGAGCAGGACAAGAAGAAGCCGCTGGCCGAGCAGGCGCAGAAGCTGTCGCGCATCACCTTCCACGAAAAGCTTGGGACGGTGGCCGACAAGGTCGAGCGCGTCGCCAAGCTGGCCCGCTGGCTGGTGGAAGAAGGCATCGTAACGCCACAAGGAAACACCGGCTCCCCCGCGAAGGCGGGGGCCTCGGGCAGCAGCGCACAACCTCACGAGGTCCTCGCCTTCGCGGGGACGCAGCAAGAGTTGGCAGACCAGGCCGAACTCGCCGCCCGCCTGTGCAAGGCCGATCTCGTCACCGAAATGGTCGGTGAATTCCCCGAACTCCAGGGCCTGATGGGCGGCTACTACGCCCGCGCCGAAGGCCTGCCGGACGCCGTAGCCGACGCCATCCGCGATCACTACAAGCCGGTCGGGCAGGGCGATGACGTGCCGACTGCGCCGGTGACGGTGGCCGTGGCGCTGGCGGACAAGCTGGATACGCTGGTTGGATTTTTCCGGATTGATCAGCGTCCGACTGGTTCGCGCGACCCATTTGCATTGCGCCGAGCAGCAATCGGCGTCCTTGAATTGCTCAATCGTGGTTCGCTGCGTGTGTCGATGTGGGAAGCAATTGCTAAGTCGCTCGCGGGCTTTACGAAACAGCAGGTCTCTGGCGAAATGCCAGAGGCTGTATACGATGCATATCAGGCCGGACAGAAAGCTGTGTTCACAACACTGCCTGACTTCTTCGCCGACCGCCTCAAAGTCCAGCAACGCGAAGCAGGCGTTCGCCATGACCTGATCGACGCCGTGTTCGCGCTCGGCGGCGAGGACGATCTGGTCCGCCTGCTCGCCCGCGTCCACGCGCTGCAGGCCTTCGTCGGCACCGAGGACGGCACCAACCTTCTCGCAGGCTACAAGCGCGCGGCCAACATCCTCAAGAAGGAAGGCTTCGCCGCCAACCCCAACGCCGGTTCCGAAGGCGAGGGCTTCGTCCCGCCGACCGGCGAGGAAGACCCGCTTGTGCTGGTTGACGATCCTGCGCTCAAGGGCGTCGCCGCGCAGTTCTCGCACCCCGAATGCAACTACGCCCGCGAACCTGCCGAGCAAGCGCTGGTCGACGCGCTCAATTCCGCAGAACCTCAGGCAGCAGGTGCCGTTGCGGCCGAGGACTTCACCGCGGCTATGGCGGCATTGGCGTCCTTGCGCGCGCCCATCGATGCGTTCTTTGATCAGGTTACGGTCAATGATGCGGACGCTAACAAGCGGTCCAGTCGCTTGGCCTTGCTTGACCGCTTCCGTGCTGCAGTGCACAAAGTTGCGGACTTTTCGCGCATAGAGGGCTAAGAGCGGGCCGACTCCGGGCCCGTTCCGGCAAGAACAGACTTACGCAGGGAGCCTCGTTGGCGGCATGAGCGCATACGTATTCCACTTCGGCGGCGGCGCATCGTCTTCGGACGCGCGGGCCAAGGACAAGACCATCGTCGGCGGCAAGGGATCGAACCTTGCGGAAATGGCCGGGATCGGCCTGCCGGTGCCCCCGGGTTTCACCATCAGCACCGAAGTCTGCACCGCCTACAACGCCAGCGGCAAGGCGTTCGACGCTGCCTTGCGCGCAGGCGTCGCCAACGGCGTTGCCCACATCGAAAGGGCCACCGGCCGCACCTTCGGCGATGCCACCAACCCGCTGCTCGTCTCGGTCCGTTCGGGCGCGCGCGTCTCGATGCCGGGCATGATGGACACCGTCCTCAACCTCGGCCTCAATGACCAGACCGTCGAAGGCCTTGCCGCAGGGTCAGGCGATCCGCGCTTTGCCTGGGACAGCTACCGCCGCTTCATCCAGATGTATTCCGACGTGGTGCTTGGCCTCGATCATCACCGCTTCGAGGACGCGCTGGAAATCGTCAAGGAAGACAACGGCTTCTTCAACGATGTTGAGCTTGGTGCCGAACACTGGCAGGCGCTCGTCGGCGAATACAAGGCTATCGTTGAAGACCAGCTCGGCCGTCCGTTCCCGCAGGACGTCCATGAACAGCTCTGGGGCGCCATCGGCGCCGTGTTCGACAGCTGGGAGTCCGACCGCGCCAAGGTCTACCGCAAGCTCAACGACATTCCGCATGACTGGGGCACCGCCGTCAACGTGCAGGCGATGGTCTTCGGCAACATGGGCGATACTTCGGCCACCGGCGTCGCCTTCACCCGCGATCCCGCGACCGGCGAGAAGGCCTATTACGGCGAATGGCTGGTCAATGCCCAGGGCGAGGACGTCGTCGCCGGCATCCGCACTCCGCAGTACCTGACGCTCGCCGCACGTGAGCGGGCAGGCGCCAAGCCGCTGTCGATGGAAGAGGCGATGCCCGGCGCCTATGCCGAACTCGCCGCCGTGTTCGAGCTGCTCGAAAAGCACTATCGTGACATGCAGGATATCGAATTCACCGTCGAGCAGGGCAAGCTGTGGATGCTGCAGACCCGCTCGGGCAAGCGCACCGCCAAGGCCGCCCTCAAGATGGCGGTAGACATGGTGGCTGAAGGCCTCATCGATGAAGCCACCGCGATCAAGCGCATCGATCCGATGGCTCTCGACCAGCTTCTGCACCCCACGCTCGATCCCAAGGCGCAGCGCGACGTGCTGACCAAGGGCCTGCCGGCATCGCCCGGCGCGGCTTCGGGCGCGGTCGTGTTCGACGCCGATACCGCGCAAGCCCGCGCCGAGCGTGGTGACGCCGTGATCCTCGTCCGCGTCGAAACTTCGCCCGAAGACATCCACGGCATGCACGCTGCCAAGGGCATCCTCACGGCTCGCGGAGGCATGACCAGCCACGCTGCCGTCGTCGCGCGTGGCATGGGCCGCCCTTGCGTCTCGGGCGCGTCGGGCGTGTCGATTGACATGGCCAGCCGGACAGCGAAGATCGGCAACCGCGAGATCAAGGAGGGCGATGTCATCACTCTCGATGGCTCGAACGGCGATGTCATGGCCGGCCTCGTGCCGACGGTGGAGCCGGAACTCGTTGGCGATTTCGGCACCTTGATGACCTGGGCCGACAAGCACCGCCGCATGAAGGTGCGCACCAACGCCGAAACGCCGCTCGATTGCCAGGTCGCGCGCCAGTTCGGGGCCGAAGGCATCGGTCTGTGCCGCACCGAGCACATGTTCTTCGAAGCAGGCCGCATCAGCGCAGTGCGCCAGATGATCCTGGCCGAGGACGAGAAGGGCCGCCGCGCTGCCCTTGCCAAGCTGCTGCCCGAACAGCGCAGCGACTTTCAGTCGATCTTCGAGGTCATGGCGGGCCTGCTCGACCCGCCACTGCACGAATTCCTGCCCCACGCCGACGCCGAGTTCGCCGAACTCGCCGAAGCCACAGGGCTTGGCGTCGAACACCTGAAGCGCCGGGCGGGCGAACTCCACGAATTCAACCCGATGCTGGGCCACCGCGGTTGCCGCCTCGGCATTACCTTCCCGGAAATCTACGAGATGCAGGCCCGCGCCATCTTCGAGGCGGCCTGCGACGTTGCCGAGAAGAGCGGCGATGCACCGATTCCCGAAGTGATGATCCCGCTGGTCGCCACGCGCAAGGAACTCGAAATCCTGCGCGCACTGGTCGACCGGGTCGCGCTCTCGGTTTTCACCGAGAAGGGGCGGACGCTGGAATACATGGTCGGCACCATGATCGAGCTGCCGCGCGCCGCACTGATGGCAGGCGAGATTGCCGAGGAAGCCAAGTTCTTCTCGTTCGGTACCAACGATCTCACCCAGACCACGCTCGGCGTCAGCCGTGACGACGCAGCGCGGTTTCTAAACCCCTACGTCGACCAGGGCATCTACCCGCGCGATCCGTTCGTGAGTCTCGACATTGAAGGCGTCGGCCAACTCGTCGAATTGGCAGCAGAACGTGGCCGCAAGACGCGCCCGGACATCAAGCTCGGTATCTGTGGCGAGCATGGTGGCGATCCGGCTTCCATCGCGTTCTGCGAGAAGACCGGCCTCGATTACGTCTCGGCAAGCCCCTATCGCGTGCCGATTGCACGCCTCGCGGCGGCCCAGGCGGCTCTGGGCTGATAACCTATCTGGAGTGTTTCCCCGGGGAAACACTCCACGTTGGCGCGTCGAACTTGCCTTGTGGGCGGCTCAAAACTTGGGCGGGCGCAGGGCCTTCGCCCAGCCGCTGAGTGTCAGAATCTCGAACCTTTCGTTAATCTTGCCATCGGAATCCCGGCGCGCGTCAAAAGCTGCATGTGCGCGGGCCAGAGCGGCCTTTCCCAGCGGTGCGCCGGGGCGGGCGAGGCAGTTGCCTAGGCCCTGGCTACGCAAGTCAGCGATCATTCCGGCGAACGAGCGGAACCGCACGTCCACGTGATGGCTGTCGATCACCGGGTCAGCAAAACCGGCCCGCTGCAACAGCTGCCCGCCAGCGCGCACGTCGACTTGAGGATGGATGCGCGGGGAAGGGCGGTCACCATCGGCTTCGAGCATGATTGCTCGCAACGCCGGTAGCGACCCCGCCCCGAGGAAACACGCAATCATCAACCCGCCATCGGCCAGAGCGCGGCGCAGGTGCACCAGCGCGCCGGGCAGATCATTGACGGTATCGAGTGTGCCGAGGCTGGCGATGAAGTCGTACTCGGCAGGGGCAGGGTAGGGCGCCTCTTCGTCGACCAGCACGTCTCCCAATGCAGGATCGCGGCGGTCGACAGTTGCGCCCGAGGCCGCCAAAGCCGCACCAATCGCGTCGGTCCAGTCACCGATGACCAGAGCCCGCCGGGGTTCGTGGCGGAGGAAGGACAGGCGCTCGATCACGTCCTCGACCATGTCATCGACGATATAGCGCGGCGCCTCCGGAGCCGTTTGCAGATGCGCCATGCGGCGGCGGACGGCATTCCGCCGATTTCGAGCAAAAATAACGGGGGGAGTACTGGCCATTTCCGGGCAGTGCCCGTGTCCGCCGGTCTTGCCAAGAGGGGCATTCGTGCGACGATGCGGCAATGCCTTTGTCTGCTGCGCAATTCTCCGCCGCGTTGACGCCGATCGTCGACTTCGTGTTCCCGCCCCGCTGCCCGCTGTGTGGCAGTCCCGTGGCGGCGCATGGGGGGCTTTGCCTGGGCTGCTGGGGCAAGATCGTCGTCCCGTCCGGCACTTGCTGCAAGCTCTGTCAGCGCCCGATGGGGGAACAGCACGGGGCAGAGGCTGACCTGCTCTGCGCGCCGTGCATGGCAGAGCCACCCAGGCACACCGGTATCGCCGCTGCGACGCTCTATAACGAACCGTCCCGCGCGCTGGTGCTGGCTCTCAAGCATGGACGGCGAATCGGGCTTGCGCCGATGATGGCCCGGATGATTCTGCCAAGGCTCGCCGGACTTGAAGGAGAATGGCTTGTTGTGCCGGTGCCGCTCCACCGCTGGCGGCTGATGCGGCGCGGATTCAACCAGTCGGCTCTTCTGGCGCGGGAACTTGCGAGATTGACCGGCCAGCGACTCATGGTTGATGGACTGCTTCGCCCGCGGGCGACGCCGTCACTTGGCGGTCTGAACCGCAAGGCTCGAGCCCGCGCGCTTACCGGTGCGATTCAGCCCAATCCGCGCCTCGCTTCGCGCTTGTCAGGAGCGCGCGTCTTGCTGGTCGATGACGTGATGACCAGCGGCGCGACGACGGATTCCTGCATGGTGGCACTGCGCAAGGCCAAGGTGGCCGAGGTGAAGATTGCCTGCTTTTCGCGGGTTCTCGACGAAGCCCTTGATAGTCTGCGCGCTCTCCCGGAGCCGGATGTGCAGGGCTGATGCCGACGACAACAGGAAACGCCCGGAACCGAAGTTCCGGGCGCCCTCGTGACGAAAATCTTGCGGCGTCCGCGTTGACCGCGATACCGACGGCCCCCTGACCGTCCCGCTTTTACCCTCACCATCCGGTCTCGCTTCGCGCGGCCCCTTTGGGCCTGCTGCGAGGCAGCCAACCGGCCCCTCATCAAGTGTCCCTGAACATTGGCGCTACGTCCATTGCCGCCCGGTTGCGGGCTGGCGGTTCAGTTGACGGTTCCCTCAAACCGCTGCGTCTTCATCACCCATTCATGCTTTGGACGGAAGCAGATTGTGCGTCGGGTTATGGATTTTGCGAGCCTGTGTGGTTATCCTGCAACAAATCCGCCACGAAGCGGCAATCCGAAAAGGGCAGCGAGCACTTTGTCAACCACCAGCGATACCGCTTTGCGCGAGCAGGGCACTGAATTGATGCCGAAATTCGACTCCAACGGGCTGTTGACCGCGGTTGCTGTCGACCATGGCACAAATGCGCTTCTGATGCTGGCACACATGAATCGCGAAGCCTTGGAGCGGACGCTCGAGACCGGCTTTGCGCACTTCTTCTCACGTTCGCGCGGCAAGCTGTGGATGAAGGGTGAAAGCTCAGGCCACGTGCTAAAGATCGTCGAGATCAGGGTGGATTGCGATCAGGACGCGCTGGAACTTCGGGTCGAACCGGCGGGTCCAGCGTGTCACACGCTGGCGCCGACCTGCTTCTATCGTCGCATTACTCCGGAAGGCTCGTTGCAACGCATCGTCGATTGACGCTTACGTAAAGGTTAGTTAGCTTGGCGACATGTCACAGCATGCCGCCACAGCGACTCGCGATCCGTCTGCACAGAACGAGCACACCGGGCATCTCGATCAGCCCGATGCGCTCAAGCGTGACCAGTTCACCATTTCCGATCTTTCCAACGAGTTCGGGGTGACGGCCCGTGCACTGCGCTTCTATGAAGACGAAGGGCTGATCGCGCCCGAACGGATCGGGCTGTCACGCATCTATTCCAAGCGGGACCGCGCGCGTCTCGCCTGGATCATGCGCGCCAAGAACGTGGGTTTCAGCCTCGCCGAGATTCGCGACATGATCGATCTTTACGACATGGGTGACGGGCGCGCCGAGCAGCGCCGAGTCACGATTGCCAAGTGTCGTGAGCGGATCGAGAACCTGCGTCGCCAACAGGCGGACATTGCTGCGACCATCGACGAGCTGACCAGCTTTGTCGATCTCGTCATCGCCAAGGAGCGGTCTGAAGGCCGCGATCCAACGGTCTGAAGGCCGAACGCTTAAAGGGACAGGACCAAATGCCGATCTACAACGCGCCGACCCGCGACACCCGTTTCGTCGTCAACGAACTGATCCGCCTTGAAAGCTATGGCAACCTGCCGGGCTTCGAGAGCGCAACGCCGGATATGACCGATGCGATCATCGAGGAAGCAGGACGCTTCGTTTCCGAGGTCATCGCACCGCTCAACCTTTCAGGCGACAGGGAAGGCTGCACCCGCCATCCCGATGGCAGCGTGACCACGCCGACCGGGTTCAAGGACGCCTACCGCCAGTATGTCGAAGGGGGTTGGGGGACACTCTCCGCGCCCGAAGCCTACGGCGGTCAGGGGCTCCCCCACGTGATGGGCTTCATCATGGAGAAGTACCTCGCCACGGCCAACCAGGCATTTGCGATGTACCCCGGCCTTGCCAATGGCGCGATCTCGGCAATCATCGCCAAAGGCTCGCCCGAGCAGCAGGCCAAGTACCTGCCCAAGATGGTCACCGGCGAATGGCTCGGAACCATGAACCTGACCGAGCCGCATTGCGGCACCGACCTCGGCATGATCCGCACCCGCGCCGAACCGCAGGCCGATGGTTCCTACGCCATCACCGGCACCAAGATCTTCATCTCGGCGGGCGATCATGACCTGACCGAGAACATCATCCACCTCGTTCTCGCCAAGACGCCGGGTGCCCCGGAATCGAGCAAGGGCATTTCACTGTTCATTGTCCCAAAGTTCATCGTCAATGACGACGGTTCGCTGGGCGAGAAGAACGGCGTCTCGGTCGGGTCGATCGAGGAAAAGATGGGCATTCACGGCAACGCCACCTGCGTCATGAATTATGACGGGGCGAAGGGCTGGATGGTCGGCGAGGAGAACAAGGGCCTTGCCGCCATGTTCATCATGATGAACGCCGCGCGCCTTGGCGTGGGCATGCAGGGGCTGGCGCAGGCCGAAGTCGCCTATCAGAACGGCCTTGCCTATGCGCTTGACCGCCGCCAGGGCCGCGCTCTGACGGGGCCGGCCGATCCGCAGGCCAAAGCTGATCCGATCATCGTTCACCCCGACGTGCGCCGCATGCTGATGGACGCCAAAACCTTCATCGAGGGCATGCGCGCGCTGTGCCTGTGGGGCGCGCTGCAGGTCGACCTGTCGCACAAGGCGGCGACGGCAGAGGAGCGCCAGATGGCTGACGACCTGATCAGCCTGCTGACCCCGGTGATCAAGGGCTATGGCACCGACATGGGCTACAAGGTGGCCACCGACATGCAGCAGGTCTGGGGCGGTCACGGCTATATTGCCGAGAATGGCATGGACCAGTTTGTCCGCGATGCGCGCATTGCGATGATCTACGAAGGCACCAATGGCGTTCAGGCGATGGACCTTGTCGGGCGCAAGCTGGCGCTGAACGGCGGGCGCGCGATCCAGGCGTTCTTTGCGCTGATCGATGCCGAGTGTGCCGAAGAGTCCTCGGATGAGACGGTAAAGCTCGTCGGCGAACGTCTCGCCAAGGCCAACGGCGAACTGAAGGCCGCGACGATGTGGTTCATGCAGAACGCCATGGCCAACCCGAACAACCTTGGCGCCGGCGCCTATGCCTACATGACGTTGACGGGCATCGTGTCCCTCGGCCTGATGTGGCTGCGCATGGCAAAGGTTGCGGCTGCTGCCCTGGCAGATGGCACCGAAGACAAGGCGTTCTACGAGGCCAAGCTGACCTGCGCCCGCCATTGGGCAACGCGCTATACCACCGAAGCCGGGGCGCTGCGCCGCCAGGTGGAGGCCGGTGGCGATACGATCATGGCGCTGACGCCGGAGCAGCTCGCCATCGCCTGATGCGGTGATCTGACAAGTCGGCTCGCTTGACGGGCTGCGCCTCGCTGAGGCCTAGTTCTGCCGATAACGGGAGACAGGCATGATCAGGCGCAGCCCCAAGGAGCTTATCGAGCTCTACTGGACGGAAGTCTGGAACAACCGCAACGCTGAACTCATTCGAGAGCTCTGTGCCGATCCGATTGTTCGTCACGATCCCGGCAGTGTGACGGCGCTTTCGCTCGAGGACCAGATTGCGCGGGTGCGTCAGCAGAGCGAAAAGGCTGAGCCGTACTTCGAGCACGAAGTGCTGCATGCCGACGATACCTATGTGACCTCGGTGTGGAACATGCACACCCGCAAGGGTGAGCGGATCGAACTCTGCGGAATCGAAGTGTTCAAGGCGGTCGACGGCAAGTTCACCGACTGCTGGAATTCGAGCTACGTTGCCGGTCGCTGGGGGCGTGAAGGCGACGCCTCGGTGCCGCAGGACCTGCCCGAACCTGCGCTTGTTGCCACGATGGACGGGATCACGCCCGCATGGCTGCAGGCGGTGTTCCAGCATGGAGATGTGCCTGCGCCGAGGGTGAGCCTCGTTGCCACAAAACCCATCGGACACGGCAATCTGTCGCAGACGATCCGGGCGGCGGTAACCTACAATGCGAACGCGGCGGATGCGGTTGGGTCCGTCATCTGCAAGATCACATCGGGCATTCCGCAGGCCGTGTCCGTGGCGGGCGATTATGGCGTCTATCACCGGGAGTGCGAGGTCTACCGGTTCCTTGGGCCTGTGCCGCCGCTCGCTACGCCGCGCGCCTATTGGGCCAGGACCGGCGCAGACGGTCGCACGATCAATCTCGTGCTCGAGGACCTGTCTGAGCGAGCCCGTCCGGGAGACCAGATCGCCGGCTGCAGCGTGGCCGAAGCAGGGGCGGTGGCGCGCGAACTCGCAGCGCTGCATTCGGCAACCTGGGGTGATCCGCGCTTGGATGCAGCCGATTGGCTGTTTGATCGCGCGGCGCTTGCAGGGCGGTCTGCCGAGGGGTTCGCGCTCGCTGTGACGGAGTGGAAGCGGCGCTTTGCCGGAAGAGCAGAGCCCGCGCTGATCGACGCAATAGAGAGTTTCGTGCCGCGCATTCGCGGGCATATCGAAGCTGCGGCGAAGGGGGACGCGCTAATTCACGGCGAGCCCCGCGTCGACAATGTCCTGTTCGAGGATACGCCAGAGGGCCCACGCGCCTGGCTGATCGATTGGCAATTTGCCGCGCGCGGCAGTCCGATGTTCGACCTTGCCTATTTCTTGTCGGGTTCACTTTCGCCTGAGGATCGCCGGGCTTGCGAGGCCGCGTTGATTGAACGCCATGTTGCAGCGATGGCGGAGGTTGCACCCGAGTGGGGACTCGAACAGGCGCGGGCCGAATATGCGATGGCCTTGCCCGTCCCCTTGCAGTTCACGGTAGGGGCGATCCTCGCCATGCCGGAGAGCGATCACGGCGATCGGTTGCTGCTGACCCTTGCCGAGCGCAATGTTGCAGCGCTGCGGGACTGGGGTCTGGCCTAGCCGAGGACTTCGTCAAGCAGTTCCATCAACGCAGCCCAGCTCTGGCGGTCGGCGCTGGCGTCATAGCCGATGGCGGCCATGCCCCGCTCGTCGCTGCCCGGATCGGTGAAGCCGTGGCGCACGCCGCTGTAGCTGTGGAAGTGCCAGTTGGCCCCGGCAGCGTCCATTTCCTCCCAGAACGCCATGACTTGCGTGCGCGGAACCATCGGGTCGGCGTCGCCATGGCAGACCAGGATCCGGGCTTTCACGGCATCGGGTGCGGCGGGGGCCTGCGTGTCGAGCAGGCCGTGGAAGCTGGCGGCCAGGACGAGTTCCGCCCCGTCGCGCGCCAACTCGAGTGCGGCCTGTCCGCCCATGCAGTAGCCGATCGCGGCAACGGGCAGACCTTGCGCTTCCGCTCGCCCGGTCAGAGCAGCAAGGGCGGCGTGCAGGCGCCGGCGGTAGCTTTCCGCGCTTGCGCGCAATGGCCCCGCCAGTTCACGCGCGTGGTCGAAATCGCGGACCTGTACGCCGTAGAAATCGGCGACCATCGCCAGACAACCCGCCTGCGCCAGCATGTGGGCGCGGCGGATCATCGGGGCATTGCAGTTGGCGATCGTCGGCAGGACCAGCACGGCTGCGCGGGGCGGCCCCTCAGGCTTCACCAGAAAGCCGGTGAGGGCCACGTCGCCGTCGGCGTAATCGACCTGTTCGACCGCCATCGCGCTTACTCCGGCAGGAAGTCCGGAACCGAAAGATAGCGCTCGCCGGTATCATAGTTGAAGCCGAGCACGCGGCTGCCGGCGGGCAGGGTTTCAAGCTTCTGGGCAATCGCCGCCAAGGTCGCGCCTGAGGAAATGCCTACGAGGATGCCTTCCTTGGCCGCGCACTGCCGCGCCATTTCCTTGGCATCGGCCGGATCGACGGTAATGGCTCCGTCGATAGACCTGGTGTGCAGGTTGCCGGGAATGAAACCGGCGCCGATGCCTTGGATCGGGTGAGGGGCCGGCTGTCCGCCCGAGATGACCGGCGAAAGCGTCGGCTCAACCGCGTAGGCTTTCATCGAGGGCCAGTGCTTCTTCAGCTCCTCGGCGCAGCCGGTGAGGTGGCCGCCGGTGCCGACCCCGGTGATCAGAACGTCGATCGGCTCGCTGGCGAAATCCTTGAGGATTTCCTGGGCCGTCGTCCGTACGTGGACGGCGACGTTGGCAGGATTATCGAACTGCTGGGGCATCCACGCACCCTCAGTCGATTCGACGAGTTCGCGGGCGCGCTCGATGGCGCCCTTCATGCCCTTTTCACGCGGGGTGAGGTCGAAGGTGGCGCCATAGGCGAGCATCAGCCTGCGGCGTTCGAGCGACATCGATTCGGGCATGACGAGGACCAGCTTGTAGCCCTTGACCGCTGCGGCCATGGCAAGACCGATACCGGTGTTGCCCGAGGTCGGCTCGATGATCGTGCCGCCGGGCTTGAGGCTGCCATCAGCCTCTGCTGCCTCGATCATGGCAAGGCCGATCCTGTCCTTGATCGAGCCGCCGGGATTGGCGCGCTCGTTCTTCACCCATACCTCGTGGTCGGGAAACAGGCGGGACAGGCGAACGTGCGGTGTGTTGCCGATAGTGGCGAGGATGGAATCCGCTCTCATGTCGCTTGGCTCCTCTTGGTGAAGGGATTGGCTGGAGTCTTGGGGGACAGCCTAGGACTATCTGTACCGCGCTGCAAAGGTTCGCGCGTTCTTCAGTTCCGGGAAAAGGAAAAACCACGCCGCCGTCACGGCAATGGCGCTGATGCCGCCGAAGATCACGGCGCCGACAGCACCGATCAGGGCCGCGGCCACGCCCGATTGCATTTCGCCCAGTTCGTTGGATGCCGAAATGGCCAAGCCGGAGATGGAGGAGACACGTCCGCGAACGTCATCCGGGGTGTGCAACTGCACGAGCGTGCTACGGATGAATACCGAAACCATATCCCCCGCGCCGATGCCGACCAGCATCAGCAGCGACAGGTAATAGTTCGTCGATAGTCCGAAGCCGATGGTGAAGAGGCCGAAGATCACGACGCCCAATAGCATCTTGTTACCGACATTCTGCGTGATTGGCTTGCGGGCCAGGACGAACGCGACAAGCGCAGCACCGAGGCCCGGCATTGCCCGCATCAAGCCGAGGCCATCCGCGCCGACCGGTCGTCCGTCGATGAAGAGAATGTCGCGGGCGAAAACCGGCAGCAGTGCGGTGGCTCCGCCAAGAAGCACGGCAAATAGATCGAGCGTGACGCAACCGAGCAGGAACCGGTCGTTCCACACGAACGAGAGGCCTTGGAGAATCTGGCGCAAGGGGTGCGCGTTGCGGTTGCCTTCCGGCGGCGGAATCCTGCGGATGCCAAAGATGCAGAAAGCGCCCAGCGCCAGCAACCCGGTCGACAACCAATAGGGCAGGGACGGGTGCCCTGCGAAAAGCAGGCCAGCAATGGCCGGGCCGCCGACCGAGCCGGTCTGCCATGCCATCGAATTGATCGCCACCGCCTTTGGCATCAGTTCTGCAGGTACGACATTGGGTGCAATGGAGGATAGCGCAGGGCCGATAAAGACGCGCGCGGTTCCGTGGAGAGCGCCAAGCCCGAACAGCAAAGGTAACGACAGGGCCTCGGCATAAGTGCAGAGCGCGAGTGACAGGGCGACAACCAGGTCGATGCACATCGCAAGCCCCGCAACGTTGCGCCGATCGAACCGGTCGGCGACCACTCCGGCTACGGGAGTAAGCAGAAACAGCGGCAGAAACTGCGCAAGGCCGAGCAAGCCAAGCTGGAATGCGGCCCGGGCGATCGACATCCCGTATTGTCCGCGGGCAACGTCATAAAGCTGGTACCCGAGGATCACTACCATTCCCGATGTCGCAAGCACCGAAAAAAAGCGGGCGATCCAGAATCGCCGGTAATCGGGAATGGCAAGCGGGGAGGAGGGCGAAGCCGAAGTCGGGGAATCAGGAGGAGCTGTGGTCACGGCCGGTGCAATGCCAGCCGACCGGGACGATGCCAAGAAAGCAAAATTTGTGGCCGGCGCAGCAACTGGGCTGCGGCAAGGACCATGCGCAGAGCGTCAGCCCTGACTGCGCGGCCGGGGTCCGGGCTGGATGGCGCGGATCAGCTTGTTGAAATCATCAAGGCGGATGATTCGCTCGAACTGGAAACCTGCGCGATCGCCGTCGGTCCACACGAGAAAGGCCTCAATGCGTCCGATGACCGGCAGCCGCACCGTAACGCGTTCTCCTCGGCCAAGATCGCCGCAGCCATTGGCCATGAACCCGGTTGTCGAGATATTGGCGAACTGCAGCATGATGTCGCCCCGTGCGCGATGTTCCCCGATCACGGGCAAATTGACCGGGTGCCGGGTGGAACGACGCAGATCGGTGACTGAAAGCTGGGCTCCGCCGCGCATCGTTCCTCCTGGCGCATGAGTGACTATGCCGGAAGATATAGAACCGAAATGGCGAACAATTAGTAAAGCTGCGGCAGAGGCTTGCCGGAACTGGCAGACCTCTGCCGTTATGGATCACGTAAGATTGACGAGAGCACGCATGTCAGGCGCGCCGAAGGATGCCGTGCTTCTTCTTGCCCGACGAGATGCGGATCTCTTCGGAGGACAGGGCAATGCGATAGCTTTCGTCAGTGATCGGCTCGCCCGCGACTTTCGCGCCCCCACCGGCCACAAGGCGCTTCGCCTCCCCTCTGCTGGCTGCAAAGCCAAGACCGACAAGCGCATCGATGATTCCGATGCTGTCTTGGGCTGATTCGAAAACGGGCAGGTCCTGACCGAGCCCGCCGCCAGCGAAGGTCGCCGAGGCGGTGGCTTCGGCCGCCTTGGCGGCTTCTTCGCCACGCACAAGCCGGGTTACCTCGTTGGCCAGAACGACTTTCGCGGCATTGATCTCGCTACCTTCCAGGGCCTCGAGCCGCTTGATCTCGTCGAGAGGGAGATCGGTGAACAGGCGCAGGAACTTGCCGACATCGCGGTCATCCGTGTTGCGCCAGAACTGCCAGAAATCCCACGCAGGCAGCGCGTCCTCGTTGAGCCACACCGCGCCGGCCGCAGTCTTGCCCATCTTCTTGCCATCGGCGGTGGTGAGCAGCGGCGTCGTCAGACCGAAGACTTCCTTGCCATCCTTGCGGCGGGTGAGTTCGATGCCGTTGACGATATTGCCCCACTGGTCCGAGCCACCCATCTGCAGGCGCACGCCCATCGCCTTGTTTAGATGATGAAAATCATAGCCCTGCAGGATCATGTAGTTGAATTCGAGGAAGGTCATCGGCTGTTCACGCTCAAGCCGCAGCTTGACCGAATCGAACGTGAGCATGCGATTGACCGTGAAGTGCGTGCCGACTTCCTGGAGCAATTCGATGTAGCCCAGTTTGCCCAGCCAATCGTGATTGTTGACCATCACGGCGTCGGTAGGGCCATCGCCGAACGTGAGCAGCTTCGAGAACACCGTGAAGATCGAGGCGATGTTGTCCTCGATCGTCTGGTCCGACAGCATCTTGCGGCTCTCGTCCCGTCCCGTCGGGTCGCCGATACGGGTCGTGCCGCCGCCCATCAGCACCACCGGCTTGTGCCCGGCCTGCTGGAGGCGGCGCAGCATCATGATCTGCACGAGGCTGCCGACGTGGAGCGATGGCGCAGTGGCGTCAAAGCCGATATAGCCCGGCACCACGCCCTCGCTGGCCAGCTTGTCGAGCCCTTCGGCATCGGTCAGCTGATGAATGTAGCCGCGCTCGTCGAGCAGGCGGAGGAGGGTGGATTGGTACTGGGTCATCGGAGCCTTCTTTCCTGTGGCGGCGCGCCTAGCACGGAGAACAGCGCTTGGAAACGTTCGAGCTTGTGCATCACCCCACGACGCCGCCGCTTGGCGTTACCGGACTTTCCGCGCGGATACTTGCGCTCGAGCCGCGATGGTTGACCTTGCGCTGGCGGGTGGAGGGCGCAGGGCGCATCGTGTTGCCACCGTTTGCAGGCAAGGTCCGGGCTGATGGCCTTTGGCAGACGACGTGCTTCGAGCTTTTCATGAGGCCTCAGCATCGCGAGGACTATGTCGAGTTCAACTTCTCGCCTTCGCAGGCGTGGGCGGCCTATGATTTTTGCGGCTATCGCGAGGGGATGGTTGAGCGTGCGATGCCTCGTCCACCGGTCTGCACGCCGCGCCGGGGGCAGTCAGTGCTGATCTTCGACGTCGCGCTGCCCACGGCGGCCTTGCCCGCGCTTCCTTTCGAGTACGGGTTGACTGCGGTGATCGAGGAAGAGGGCGGGCACAAGTCATACTGGGCGATGGCCCACCGTGAAGACCGGCCAGATTTCCATCACGCGTCTTGCTTCGCGAGCCGCCTTGAGGCACCGCACCAGCCATGAAATTCGGTATCGACCGGCTGCTTGCCGACCCCGCCCTGAGGAAGCCACTTGAAGGAAAGCGCGTCGCGCTGGTGGCCCATCCGGCCTCGGTCACCGAAGGCCTGGTCCATTCGCTCGATGCGCTGATCGCCGGCGGCATCAACATCACGTCCGCCCTTGGCCCGCAGCATGGCCTCAAGGGCGACAAGCAGGACAACATGGTCGAGACCGCCGACGAGATGGACCCGATCTACGGCATCCCCGTGTTCAGCCTATATGGCGAGGTGCGCCGGCCGACCGCGGCAATGATGGACACTGCGGAGGTGTTCCTGTTCGACCTGCAGGACCTCGGCTGCCGCATCTACACCTTCGTCACCACGCTGCTCTATCTGCTTGAGGCCGCGTCCGAGTCCAACAGGGATGGCGGCACCGGCAAGGCGGTATGGGTGCTTGACCGGCCCAATCCCGCGGGCCGCCCTGTCGAAGGCACCACGCTGCTGCCGGGCTGGGAGAGCTTCGTTGGTGCAGGCCCGATGCCGATGCGGCATGGAATGACGCTGGGCGAGATGGGCGCATGGTTCGTGGAGCACTTCAAGCTCGACGTCGACTACCGCGTGATCACCATGGAGGGCTGGGAGCCTGAAGGGCCCGGCTTCGGTTGGCCGCAGAGGAGGATCTGGATAAACCCTTCGCCCAACGCCGCCAGTCTCAACATGGCGCGAGCCTATGCCGGGACCGTGATGATCGAGGGCGCGACCTTGTCCGAAGGGCGCGGCACGACGCGGCCGCTGGAAGTGCTGTTCGGGGCGCCCGACGTTGACGCCAAGGCCGTCCTTGCCGAAATGCGCAGCTTCGCGCCGCAATGGATGGAGGGATGCGCCATCCGCGAATGCTGGTTCGAGCCGACCTTCCACAAGCATGCGAAAACACTTTGCAATGCGCTGATGATCCATGCCGAGGGCGAGTTCTACGATCACCACGCGTTCCGTCCGTGGCGGCTGCAGGCGCTGGCCTTCAAGGCCATCCGCAGGCTCTATCCGGATTACCCGATCTGGCGCGATTTTCCTTACGAGTACGTTTTCGACAAGCTGGCGATCGACGTGATCAATGGCGGCACTGCGCTGCGCGAGTGGGTGGACGATGCGGCCAGCACTGCGGACGATCTCGACGCCTTGGCAGGAGCCGATGAGACGGCGTGGATCGAAGAGCGGGCGCGCTTCCTGCTTTACTGACGAACCTCAGGCTGAGGCTGCCTGTGTCCGCCGCGGGGCGCTCTCGTGCATCAAGGCCATTGCCAGAAGGGCCACGGCGGCGGCCGAGACCATGTACCAGGCGACGGCCATCGGATTTCCGGTGACTTTCAGCAGCCAGGTGATCACCAACTGCGTCGATCCGCCCAGGAACGTGACGGGCAGGGCATATACCAGTGCGAAGGTGCGGGCGCGGCTTGCCTTGGGCAGGCTTTCGGCAATTGCGGCATAGACGGCACCGCTCGGCAAGGTCGACACGAAGGCCAGCAAGCCGTTGATGGCAATGAACATCACCGGATCGTGCGTGCCAGTCACCGTGATGTAAGCGGGCACGATCGCCAGCGTGAAAGCCAATGTCGGCCAGATCATCAGTGGCCGCCGCCCGAACCGGTCGCTCATCCAGCCGCCGAGCAGGATCGCGAAGAACCGCGCGACATTTACCGCCAGCGTGCTGCCCAGCGAGATGCTGGCAGAATAGCCCAGAGTGTTCTGGCCATAGGTCGCCATGTAGTTGAACAGGTAGGTGGCGATGGTCGCGCCCGAGATCATCATCATCCCGAGAATGACGGTGCGCCAGACTCCGGCAGGAACGTGACCGGTGGGCAGGTGGTCCGGCGCATGGATCGTTTCGGGCAGGGAGCTGCGGATCCACAGCGAGAAGGGCACGATCACCGTGCCCAGCAACAGGGCCACTCGCCAGCCCCAGGCAGTCAACTGGTCAGGCGTGAGGACAAGGCTGAGGCCGAGACCGACCAGCGATCCGGCCGATGATGCAATGGCCTGACTCGCACCTTGCCAACTGATCGACCAGCCACGCCGATGATCCTGCGCGGTTTCGAGCATGTAGGTCGTGGCCGAGCCCACTTCGCCGCCCAAAGCAAAACCCTGCAGCAGGCGCGCCAGCACCACGACCACTGGCGCAACGGCACCGATGGCGGCATAGGACGGCGTGAGCGCGAGGACCGCGACCGAGATGCCCATCAGGGTCATACTCATGAGCATCGCCGGCTTGCGTCCGTGCCGATCTGCCCATGCGCCGATCGCCCATGCGCCAAGCGGGCGACCAATAAAGCCGACGCCGAAAGTCGCCAACGAGGCCATCAGGCTGACAAACGGATCTTCCGAAGGGAAGAATACCTTGCCGATCTGGATCGCGAAAAAGCTGAAGGTGATGAAATCGTAGAATTCCAGCGCATTGCCGGTTGTGGCGGCAATCACCGCGCGTCGGGCAAGCTTACGCTCTTCTACGGTATGCCCTGACACGATCGCTCCCGTTGATCGAACCCGCGGTCAAGGCTGGCAGATGCAGGGCGGGAGTCAAGGATTTCGCTGGCGGCGTCAGTACGCCTTGGCAGGAACAAGCGCGTCCCATGTGTCCCAGCTAATTGTGCGACCGGGATAGGCAACATTCTTGAACGGCCATTCGCTGGCAATCCATTTCTTCACCCACGCCTGCAGTTCCTTGTCGAAGCCGGCGTCATGCTCTGCCTTGGTTACCCACATCAGGACCACGGCATCATATCCAGCAACCGGGCTCGGCTGCACATAGACACAGCCCCTCTCGCGCTTCCCGTCGGGCGTCAACACGGCATAGGCAAATGATTTTCGCTGGGCAAAACGGGCCTGCTCGGTCTGCATGTCGGCCATCGCCTCGGCGTCGGTTATCCCGGCGTGAGGCCATGCCGTGCTGCGCGTAAAGGTCTTCTGCAAATGGTCGATCGACGACATGTAAGCGTCATAGTCGATCTTCACGAGTGCAGGACCCAGCGGAACCAGCTTGAAGGCTGGCGCTTCGACGAGGGTAGGCACGCCGAACTCGGCGGGAACGAGGGGCAGCTGGGCCTTGCCGTTCTCGGCGGCGAGCACTGGCGACGCCACGATTGCGGGCGATAGTGCCGAAACCGCCAGACAAACTGCTGCAAGCTTCAAGGGCATTGGTCCTTTGTCTCCGGAAGATCCGAACCTCTTGCCGGAGACTGGGCTACCCTCGACCTGTCGCGCAATACGCGATTTGCGCGAGGGTCAGATGGTAGGTCGCGCCCTCGATGTCAAAGCTCTCGCTTCCTCAGGCCGTCACTTCTTGAGGGGCTGAGGGATCAGCGGCGCCAGCGAGGCAATGACCGCCTCGGGCTCGAATGCCATTTCCGCAAAGACTTTCCCGTCGCCTGGCGTGCCGGTGCGGAATCGGGCGCGATAGAGCGAGGTCTGGGCAGGCATGAGCATGAAGTGGCTTTGCCCCCGGGCTTTGGTCAGCAGTGCAAGATGCAGGAGTAAGGCATAGGTGCCGGGTGTACCGGTGCCATTGCGCGAAGTGTCGACAAACTCGCCATACTCGATGTCGGTCTTTGGCGTGGTCACGTATTTCGATTTGTCTGTCTTCCATACGTTCGCGGCGAACTTGGCGAATTCGGTCTGGGCGAAGGCAGGACGGAAAGTGTCGAACCGATCGGAATTGTCATCGCCAGTATTGTTTATCTGGGCGGCGATGCGTGTCTCCTCCGCTGCCAGAACCTCCTTGGCTGTCGGAATTGGCGTGTTGGCGCGTTCCGCAGGTGTGCCCACCGTCTCCAGCTTTCGGGCCACTCCGGCAACCAGCCCGGCGTTGATCGTCGGCCAGCGCGAACGCGCGGAAAACAGCGTGCGGGCGCGCATGCCCTGTCCGGAATCGAGCGCCACAACGATGGCGTAGAGGTCATTGGCTTCGTTTGTTGCAGTTACCGGTGAGTCAGTCTTGCCCTGGGCCGTGTCGGCTTCTGCCGCGGCGAGTGCCAGTTTCATCAGGCGATCGCCCTCTGCCACGTTCCCGCCGAGACGATACGCGACAGCGGCGCGTGCCAGTGAGGAATAGCCGCGCACTTTGGGAACGGTGCCGAGAAGATCGGCAAAGGCCTTGTAGTCGGACGCTGCTTCAAGAAAACGTCCATCGACGGCCCGTGCTGCAGCGCGTTCGAGCACGGCGAGCGGGTAGACACGCACCGCCTGATCGAAAACAGCCGCTTCGGCACTACCGTAAGCCCTGGCGATCGCGAGATATTGCATCGCGGAGAGTTGGGCCTTGATATCGAAGGGCGCCTGATTGGCCAGTTCAAGGCCGAGTGCGTGGGCGCCTGCGTAATCGCCCTTGCCGGTCAGCGCCATGGCCTGCAGCTCGATCGCGGTGAGGCCCAGGCTTTGCTTGTAGGCAAGCGTGGCAGTGAGATCGGGTTGGTCCGTCGTGACCGAGCGGATGTCGGCAATGGCGCCGTCCCAGTCCTGCATTTCCATCCGGTGAATTGCACGACCGAAGATCAGCTCGATGCGCCGACCGCCGTCCTTTGCAGGCTCGGGACCGGAAAGGGCTTCGTCGCAAGCCTTGATGCCGTCCACACCGTTGGCGCGTTTCTTGGGATCATAGCCTTCGCGCGGAGGAAGGCGCAGGCCGATCACGGCAGTGATCGCCACAAGCCGGGCAACCGTGCCCAAGGTAGAGGCCTTGTTCGGGAAGCCGTCGCAGCGGACAAAGGCCGATGGACCGGCGGGAGCTTTGCCATTAGGAATTGGGGCAGCAGGAACTGGAGCAGTTGGAGCTGATGTCGGTTGGTCTGCTGCGAATGCTGTGATGGGCTGAAGCACAAGCGATATAGCCGTGAGCCCGGCAAGAGCATTCTTCAATTTCATGGCAATCCCCCCAACGTCAGCTGATGACTAGCGGGGTTTCTGGAACGGACAATACTAATCGCCGAGAATTTGAACTGTTTCTATCCGTCAGGCCGTCCGCCAGACTGGAGCACGCCTTTCCAGAAAGGCATTGATCCCCTCTTCGGTGTTTTCGTCCATCATGTTCTGCGCCATGACTTCGCAAGCGAGAGCATATGCTTCGGAGCGGGAGCACTCGCGCTGGGTGTTGAAAAGCCTTTTGCCACGGCGGATCGCATCGGGGTTCTTGGCGAGTATCGTGGCGACGAGATCATCGGTTGCGGCATCAAGCGCCTCGGCCGGAGCGACGGTATTGACAAGGCCCCAGTCGGCGGCGGTGCGGGCATCGATGAATTTCCCGGTCACCAGCATCTCGAAAGCACGCTTTGCAGGCACATTCCGACTGAGCTCCACGGCAGGGGTTGAGCAGAACAAGCCGACGTTGATTCCTGAAACAGCAAAGCGCGCGTCTTCGGAAGCGACGGCAAGGTCGCAGGCGCCGACCAATTGGCATCCTGCGGCGGTGGCGACGCCATGGACCTTGGCAATGACGGGAACGGGAAGAGCAGCGATCGCCTCCATCGCGCCGGTACAGGCAGCAAAAAGCCTGCGGTAGGAGTCGAGATTGCGGTCAGCCTGCATCTCGGCAAGATCATGTCCGGCACAGAAGGCCTTTCCCGCTCCGGCAAGGACCACGACGCGCGCTTCATTGTCGCCCGCGATGTCCGAAAGTTCGGCCAGCAGTTCGGCGAGGACGGCCTGCGACAGGGCATTGAACTTGTCAGGTCGATTAAGCAGCAGGTCGTATCGACCCTCTGCCGTCCGTTGCGCGAGGATCGTCTTGCCCATTGCCTGCCCCCCGGAGTCAGTGTTTCTTGCGAGTGAGTTCGCGCATGGCCCCGTCGAGTCCCTCGAGAGTCAGGGGGTACATGCTGCCGCCGATCAGGTCCTTGATCATCTTGGTCGACTGCGAATACGTCCACTGCTTTTCCGGCACCGGATTGAGCCAGACCGTGGCGGGGTAGGTCTGCGCCACGCGATGCATCCACACCGCGCCCGATTCCTCGTTGAAATGCTCGACGCTGCCGCCGGGATGGCTGATCTCGTAGGGGCTCATTGCCGCGTCGCCAACGAACACCACTTTGTAATCGTGGCCAAACTTGTGGAGGATGTCCCAGGTCTTGGTGCGTTCTGACCAGCGACGCTTGTTGTCCTTCCACACGCCTTCATACAGGCAATTGTGGAAGTAGAAGAACTCCATGTTCTTGAATTCTGCGGTTGCCGCGCTGAACAGTTCCTCGACCAGCTTGATGAACGGGTCCATCGATCCGCCGACATCGAGGAACAGCAAGAGCTTGACCGCGTTGCGCTTTTCCGGCCGCATCCGGATGTCCAGCCAGCCTTGGCGCGCCGTGCCTTCGATCGTGCCGTCGAGATCGAGTTCGTCTGCTGCCCCTTCGCGGGCGAAGCGGCGCAGGCGGCGCAAGGCGATCTTGATGTTGCGCGTACCGAGTTCGCGAGTGTTGTCGAGATTTGCGAATTCGCGCTTTTCCCAGACCTTTACCGCGCGCTTGTGCTTGCTCTCGCCGGCGATGCGGACGCCTTCCGGGTTGTAGCCGGAATTGCCGAACGGGCTGGTGCCGCCCGTGCCGATCCACTTGTTGCCGCCCTGATGGCGCTTCTCCTGCTCTTCGAGACGCTTCTTGAGCGTCTCCATGATCTCCTCCCACGAGCCGAGGGACTTGATCTTCTCCATCTCTTCTTCGGACAGGAACTTTTCGGCCACGGCCTTGAGCCAGTCCTCGGGGATGTCGACCGGGCGCTGGCCGTAATCGGTGAGCAGGCCCTTGAAGACCTTGTTGAACACTTGGTCGAAGCGGTCGAGCAGACCTTCATCCTTCACGAAGGTGGCGCGGCTCAGGTAGTAGAATGCTTCCGGCGTCTGCTCGATCACGTCCTTGTCGAGCGCTTCGAGGAGGACAAGGTGCTCCTTGAAGCTGGCTTGAATGCCTGCGGCACGCAACTCGTCGACGAAATTGAAAAACACGGGCTGCGGCTCCTCTGACTTAACCGAGTGATTAAGCGCTGCGGCTGCGATCGGCAAGGGCTGTTGGGCGATAGGCGGTTGAGCGGAAGAGACAAACGGTTAAGCCATGAGGAAACATGGTTAAGGGCGGTTTACCATGAGTCGCGCTACGGGTTTGCTTGCGATCTTTGTGCTTCTGCTTGGTCTGGCGGGCCTCGGCTTGGCGCTGCCGGCGCGGGAGGCGCGGGCAGATGTGCAGGAGGCGGTGATCCAGCAGATCGCGCCCCCGCCGGTTGCCACTCAGGTCGCCCCGCTAGTCGCGCAGCCTGTCCGCCAACAATTGCCGCCGCCAGTGCCCGACGTTCTGCAATCAGGCGTACTGGTCGTGGTCAGCAAGGCGTCGCAACGGATGCACGTGTTCAAGGATGGCGAGCATTGGGGCTCCTCGCCGGTCTCTACAGGCAAGCGCGGGCATTCGACCCCGGCCGGTGTATTTCCGATCCTGCAGAAGCGGGTGTTCCATCGTTCCAATATCTACAGCAACGCCCCGATGCCCTATATGCAGAGGCTGACTTGGCGCGGCATTGCAATCCATGCCGGGTATGTCCCGGGCTATCCGGCCTCCCACGGCTGCATCCGCTTGCCGCGCAGCTTTGCCAAGGCGCTGTTCGACCTGACGAAGGCAGACCGGACGACAGTGGTGGTGACGAATGCTCCGATGCGTTCAGAGCAGGGGGCGGTGACTCTGGCGCTCAATTCGCAAGCTCCCGCTGCCATGCCCGCAGCAGGCAATGGCGTAGTGATGGCTGCCGCGACGTCGGTCCAGACGATCCAGCTTGCTGCGGCGCTGAGCCCTGCCGAAGCAGAGGCGCATTGGCAGGGCGCGGTCGCGATGTACCCGCAACTGGCGAGTTTCCAGAAGGCCGTTGTCCCTGCGGTGGTCGGGCAGCGCCGCTATTGGCGGTTGCGCGCCAGCGCCCCCGGCGCCCATGCGCTGTGCGGCGTGCTGAAGCGTTCGGGGCAGGACTGCTTCAACGTGATCTGACCTAAGCTGCAGGTGGTCTTGAACTGCCGTATGAGCGTGCTGATTACGGGAGGTGCGCTCATGCCTTAGCTGACGGGCGACGGAGCAGGGGGCTGTTGCGGCCAGCTTTCGAGAGAAGGGTCGAGCTGAGCCCAGGGCGGTGCATCCTCGGTCCAGATGATCGCTTCGGGGCGCAGGCCGTGGCCTTCGTCAAGGGCACCGAAGCGCACTGTCTTGAGGTGAAGGCGTGCAGAACTCTGCGCGAAGATCTGTGTGCCGCAGGCGGGGCAGAAGTGGAACGTCAGGGTGTTGCCACTGGCCGCCGTCCATTCGGCATGGGCCAGGGTGCCGGTGATGTTGACGTCTTCCGCCGTGAAGATCGCGTTGTTGGTCGGGCCACCGGCCGCAATCTGCTGACACTGGCGGCACCAGCACTGACGAGTCGCAATTGGCTCCCCGCCGATCTCGAGGTGGACGGAACCGCAAGCACATTGACCGGAATAGGGCATGGCAAAAAGCTTCCTTCAGGCTTTCAGCAATTGGGTATTGTTAGTGTTACATACAATTGTCTATGGTGCTGCCACTTGGAGAGGATAACGACATGACACTCAAGCTCTACAGTTTCGGACCGGCTGCCAACTCGATGAAGCCGCTGCTGACGGTGTTCGAAAAGGGCCTCGATGTCGAGAAGCATCGGCTGGATCCTGCGAAGTTCGAGCATCACACCGAGTGGTTCAAGGCGATCAATCCGCGCGGTCAGGTGCCGGCGCTGGTCGACTCTGGGGTGGACGGCGACAAGGTCATCACCGAATCAACCGTGATCTGCGAGTATCTTGAGGACGAATACCCGACGGAAGTCTCGCTCCGCCCAGCCGACAGCTTCGGGCGCGCACAGATGCGCATCTGGACGAAGTGGGTGGACGAATACTTCTGCTGGTGCGTCTCGACCATTGGCTGGCATCGCTATGTCGGCAACATGGTCAAGGGCCTTACCGACGCCGAGTTCGAGGAAAAGGTGAAAGCGATCCCGGTGGTCGAGCAGCAGGTAAAGTGGCGGCGCGCCCGCGAAGGCTTCCCGCAGGACATGCTCGATGAGGAAATGCGCAAGATCGGCTACTCAGTGCGAAAGCTGGATGACCATCTGGCCAACCATGAATGGCTGGTGCCGGGGCAGTACACCCTGGCCGACATCTGCAACTTCGCCATCGCCAACGGCATGCCGTTCGGCTTCAAGGAATTGGTGAACAAGGAGGATACGCCTCACCTGGTGCGCTGGATCGAACAGATCAACGAGCGGCCGGCGGTAAAGGCGATGTTCGCGCAGGTAGAGCTGGAAAAGCTTGGGCCGCGGGAGTGAGACGCCCTTGCATCGGCAAGGTCCGCACGCTCAACTGGCGGGCGGCGGACCTTTGGGATGGCGCGGGAGATGTCCGGGTAGCGGAGCCCAGCTCGGCGCACTGTCCGCCCAGATGACTGCCGTTGGCGGCGCGAGTTCGGGGTCGTCGAGCGTTCCCGCGCGAACGCGCATCGGCAGGCCTGTCGGCGTGACGGTGCGACTGTAGATTTGCGCGCCACAGACATCGCAAAAGCCACGTTCGACTGTGTTGCCGCTGTCGGCAATCATCACGAAGGTTCCGAGTTTGCCTTCGATCGCCACGGCGGCTTCCGGGAAAAGCACGTTCACCGTAGCCGATCCGCTGGCGATGCGTTGGCAATCTCGGCACCAGCACATGCGGGCGCCCAGTGAGTCGGCGGAGATTGTGTAGCGAACCGCGCCGCAAAGGCATCCGCCGACATGGGGCATGGCAATCTTCCTCAGTTCCCCGGACGCCGGGCCATGAACGCCAGGCGCTCGAACAGCATGATGTCCTGCTCGTTCTTGAGCAGCGCGCCGTGAAGCGGCGGGATCGCCTTGGTCGGATCGCGGTTCTGGAGGACGTCCAATGGCATGTCCTCGTTCAGCAGGAGCTTGAGCCAGTCGAGCAGTTCGGAAGTGCTGGGCTTCTTCTTGAGGCCGGGCACTTCGCGGATCTCGTAGAACACCTCCATCGCCTTGCTCACCAGGGTCTTCTGGATACCGGGGAAGTGGACGTCGATGATTGCCTGCATCGTGTCGCGGTCCGGGAACTTGATGTAGTGGAAGAAACAGCGGCGCAGGAAGGCGTCGGGCAGTTCCTTCTCGTTGTTCGAGGTGATCACGACGATCGGGCGTTCACGCGCCGCGATGCGCTCCTGCGTCTCGTACACGTCGAAGCTCATGCGATCGAGCTCCTGCAGGAGGTCGTTCGGAAATTCGATGTCCGCCTTGTCGATCTCGTCAATCAGCAGAACGGGAAGGGTGGGACTGGTGAAGGCCTCCCACAGCTTGCCTTTCTTGATGTAGTTGCGAATGTCGTGGACCCGCTCATCGCCGAGCTGGCCGTCGCGCAGGCGGGCGACTGCGTCGTATTCGTAAAGGCCTTGCTGCGCCTTGGTGGTGGATTTCA
The DNA here is from genome assembly GCF_001556015.1 of Novosphingobium sp. CCH12-A3. Lineage (NCBI taxonomy): Bacteria > Pseudomonadati > Pseudomonadota > Alphaproteobacteria > Sphingomonadales > Sphingomonadaceae > Novosphingobium > Novosphingobium sp. CCH12-A3. The sequence goes on from NZ_LSIA01000294.1 coordinate 74,981, forward strand.
CGTTCCATTCGATAAGCGGCGCGTTCACCGCCTTCGCGATTTCATGAGCGAGCACGGTCTTGCCGGTGCCGGGTTCTCCCTTTACCAGAAGAGGGCGGCGCAGCAGGACGGCTGCGTTGACGGCGACCTTGAGATCTTCGGTAGCGACGTAATTGCTGGTGCCTTCAAAGTGCATCGGCGGTTCCTGTGTGCTTAATCGTTCGGTTAAGCGATAAGGCGGCTGAGAGTGCGGCGCAAGGGGGTTGCTGAACTGACGGCCGCGTCATCTTCGAACTCATAGTTAGACGCACGTGTCAGTTTCCGAGCATGTTGATGACGCACGCGTCATTTTTGAACTTGGTTGGTGACGCATCCGTCATGTATGTCGTGTCAAATTGTCGCTAACTTATGCTTGGCCGTCTCGGCGATTGAAGTGCCCGAAACCGCCGTGTAGCGACGCGGGGATGGTCGCACCCCGCAATGTCATGGCGAAGCAAGGCTATCAGGCATCGCCGCGCGAGCGGGCCGGAGCAATGGCGTTTGCCGCAGTCACGACCTTGTTGGTGTTCCTGATCATGTGGCGAATGGGCGCGGTTACCGGCTTCGGCGATGGGAAGGGCACGCACCTGACCGCGATCGACCTATCCGCTCAGGGGCAGGACGAAGAGAAGGCGCAAAAGCAGGAGCAGAAGCGGCAGAAGCGGGCGGAATCCGCCGAAGCCGCTGTGAGCCAGCCGGTGGCTGCGCCGCCTCAAGTGCCAGTGCCTGGCAAGGTGGAATGGCCCGAAGGATTCATCGAGCTGTCGCGCAACGACTACCGCGCGACCGACATCAGCAACATGAAGCGGGCAGAGTCCGGCGGGGCGCAACAGGTGGGCGCGGGCAGTCCGGGCGATTCCGCCAGCGTAGGGCAAGGACCGGGCGGCGTGCGGCTCTTTGCCGCGCAATGGTATCGCGAACCCACCGATGCCGAGATCGGCCCCTACCTGCCCCAGCGCCGGATGCAGGGGGACTGGGCGATGATCGCGTGCAGGACGGTGGAGAAGTACCACGTCGAGGATTGCCAGGAACTTGGCGAAAGCCCGCCGGGATCAGGCCTTGCCCGCGCGATCCGGCAGGCGAGCTGGCAGTTTTTGGTGCGACCACCCAGGGTCAATGGAAAGCCTCAGATCGGGGAGTGGGTGCGGATACGGTTTGATTTCCGAGCGAAAAAGGGCGATCCTGATCGTCAAGTTGCTGGCTAAACCCGAATGGGAAGTGGTGCGGAAACATAGTCCCCCTGGCGGGTAACGATCACTGTAAACTGCGAAGGGATCGTTTCATGGCAAGTAGTGGAGAACGTATTCAGGATATCGGCCCGCAACCCCAAGCCTTCGATATCGAAGTGGCGACCAAGACCAATGGCGACTATCGCTCGGTCGCCTGGACGGGGCGCTATTTGCAGGTAACGCTCATGTCGATTCCTGTCGGCGGAGACATCGGGTTGGAAGCACATCCCGAGACGGACCAGTTCCTACGGCTCGACGCGGGAAAAGGCCTGGTGCAGATGGGGCCAACCGAGCATGAGCTGACGTTCGAGCGGCAAGTGTCGGATGGCTGGTGCGTTTTGGTGCCCGCTGGCACCTGGCACAACGTCACGAACATCGGCGACGAGCCTATCCAGCTCTATACGATTTACGCGCCTGTCCACCATGCCGCATCGCGCGTGCATCCTACGAAGGAGGCAGCCGAAGCCGATGAGCCGAACGATACGCCCCCTGAATGGACTGTCCAACCTGCCAAACCCGCGCAGGACAAGCATGGCTAGCGCTGGCGCGTTTGTTTAGGCGTATCGATCGGTAAGCAGCCATTTTCTATAGTGGCTGCTTGGATGACGCCGACGACGCCTTCCGGGACGTTACGCGTCAATCAACTCCGGATCGATCTCGCTCGCGCGGTTCTGGATGAACATGAAGCGCTGGGCGGGATCGCGGCCCATCAAGCGGTCGACGAGTTCCTTCACCGCCGCTCGGCCCTCGTATTCAGGCGGCAGGGTGATGCGGATGAGGCTGCGGGTGGCAGGCGCCATCGTGGTTTCGCGCAGCTGTTGCGGGTTCATTTCGCCAAGGCCCTTGAACCGACCGACTTCAACCTTCTTGCCCTTGAACTTGGTCGCTTCCAGCTCGGCACGGTGGGCGTCGTCCTTGGCGTAGGCGGAGGTGCTGCCGCTGGTCAGGCGATAGAGCGGAGGCTGGGCGAGGTAGAGGTGGCCGCGCCGGACCAGCTCGGGCATCTCCTGGAAAAAGAACGTCATCAGCAGCGTGGCGATGTGTGCGCCATCGACGTCGGCGTCGGTCATGATGATAACCCGATCATAGCGCAGCGCGTCCAGGTTGCAGTCCTTGCGCATGCCGCAGCCGAGCGCGAGTGCGAGGTCCGCGATTTCCTGGTTGGCGCGGATCTTGTCGGCCGTGGCGCTGGCGACGTTGAGGATCTTGCCGCGGATTGGCAGGATTGCCTGCGTCTTGCGGTCACGCGCCTGCTTGGCGCTGCCGCCTGCGGAATCGCCTTCGACGATGAACAGTTCGGTTTCGCCTTCACCTTCGCCCGAGCAATCGGTGAGCTTGCCGGGCAGGCGCAACTTGCGGGCGTTGGTGGCGGTCTTGCGCTTGACCTCGCGCTCCGCCTTGCGGCGCAGGCGTTCGTCCATGCGCTCCATCACCGCGCCGAGCAACGCCTTGCCGCGCTCCATGTTGTCGGTGAGATAGTGGTCGAAATGGTCGCGCACCGCAGCTTCGACCATGCGCGCTGCCTCTGGCGAAGTCAGGCGGTCCTTGGTCTGGCTCTGGAACTGCGGATCGCGGATGAAGACCGAAAGCATGATCTCGCTGCCGGTGATCATGTCCTCTGGCGCGATGTCCTTGGCCTTCTTCTGGCCGATCAGTTCGGCAAAGGCGCGGATGCCCTTGGTCAGTGCGGCACGCAGGCCCTGTTCGTGGGTGCCGCCATCGGGCGTGGGGATGGTGTTGCAGTACCACGAATAGGAACCATCGGACCACAGTGGCCAGGCGATAGCCCATTCTACGCGGCCGTTCTCTTCGCCATTGGGGCCGAGCGGGAAGTCCTGTCGGCCGGCGAAAGGCACGGAGGTGACGCATTCGCGGCCCGAGACCTGTTCCGCGAGATGATCGGCAAGGCCGCCGGGGAACTGGAAGACGGCTTCCGCCGGCACTTCCTCGCTGGCAAGCGAGGCAGCGCACTTCCAGCGGATTTCGACGCCTGCGAAGAGATAGGCCTTGGATCGGACCAGCCGGAACAGGCGGGCAGGCTTGAACTTCGCGTCTTCGCCAAATATCTCGAGATCGGGGATGAACGTGACCTGCGTGCCGCGCCGATTGGGGGCATTGCCGATCTTCAACAGCTTGGTCGTCGGATTTCCGCGCGAAAACTCCTGCGCGTATAGCTCCTTGTTTCGCGCCACCTCGATCCGGGTGAGTGAGGAAAGCGCGTTGACCACCGAAACGCCGACGCCGTGCAGACCGCCACTGGTTGCGTAGGCTTTTCCGGAGAACTTGCCGCCGGAGTGAAGCGTTGTGAGGATGACTTCCAGCGCCGACTTGCCGGGGTATTTCGGATGTTCGTCAACGGGGATACCTCGGCCATTGTCCGAAATGGTCAGCCGATTGCCTTCCTCCAGCATGACCTCGATGCGGTTGGCGTGGCCGGCGACCGCCTCGTCCATCGCATTGTCGAGCACTTCGGCGGCGAGGTGGTGCAGCGCGCGCTCGTCCGTGCCGCCGATGTACATGCCGGGGCGGCGGCGGACCGGTTCGAGGCCCTCGAGAACTTCGATGGCGGAGCCGTCATAGGCCTCGGCTGCGCTGGTGGCGGGGAGCTTGTCGAAAAGGTCGTCGGACATGCGAACGGGTATAGAACACGGGAATCCCGACGCAAGCGGGGATGCCGCCTTATCCGGCGAAATCCCCCGCTTTCGGCCTATCAGAACTTTGCCGGAGCGGGCGATACGGTGGTGAAGGTGCCGGTGCCAACTTCACGCACCTCCATCGCCCGTTCGGCTATGCCGCTTGCCGTGAAGCGGAAGACGCCATCAAGGCCGATGAAGCCCTGCGGATCGTAGAGCTTCGCCGTTGGGAAGGTGGTGCCCGGCTTCCATGTTCGGGCAATGTTGAGCGTCAGCAGGACGCTGTCGTAGCCCAGCGTTGCAAGCCGCGATGGCGTCGCGCCGAAACGTGTGGCGTAGCTCTTTTCAAATTGACCGAAGCGCTGATCGGAGACGGCAGCGAACCATGCGCCGCGCATGGCGACAGATTTCGCGATCGCGCCTTCACCGCTCCACAGTTCGGTTCCCAGAAGCTTGACGCCTTTGCCCGCCAGCGGACCCGCCTGAAGCGCGATGCGGCTGCCATCCGCGATCAGCAGGGCGTCGAAACGGCCCTTGTCCTTGACGCGGCGTACTGCGCTGGCAACCGACGTATTGCCGCGATCATAGGTTTCGATGGCGGTGACGGCGACGCCATTGGCCCGCGCGGCCTCGGTCAACCCTGCGGTCGCCCGCTGCCCGTAATCACCGGTCGGGATGATTGCGGCAACGGACTTGATCCCACGCGACTTGGCGAAGCCGAGAACGCGCGTGATCGATTGGCCGGGGGCCTGACCCATGACAAAGACATCTCGCGAAGCGACGGCACTGTCGTTCGAATAGGTAATCATCGGGACTTTGGCCGGGCGCGCAACATTTGAGACCAGAACGACATCATCGGACAGCAGGGGGCCGAGGATCAGCTTGTTGCCGTCGGCAATGGCGCGGGCGGCCGCGTTGCCAGCGCCCGTTGCTGTGTCATATGTCGTGATGCGCAGGTTTGCCGCGCTGGTATCGAGCACGGCCATCGTTGCAGCATTGGCTATCGATTGACCAACCGATGCGTTTGGCCCTGTCATTGGTACCAGCAGCGCGACACGATGGCGGCCGGCATCGGTTGGCAGGACGTTTGCGTCAGGAGCCTTTTCGGTCGGTTCTGCGATCGGGCCGGTGCCCTTGGGGATGACGGTGCAACCTGCCAGAAGGGCCAGCGTGCCGGTCACGACCCATCTGCGGGAGCGGCGCAAGCCAGTTTCGCGCCAGTCGCCCGATTGTCCCTCGATCATTCCCTGCACACCCTCTTGTCGCTCTGTCATCGCCGGTCCATGGAAAAGCCATGGATACGTCGCCTCTTGCACCCGGTCTCTATATTGTTGCCACGCCTATTGGCAATCTTGGTGACATGACCCGTCGCGCCACAGACACGCTTGGGCGCTGCGATCTGGTAGCCTGCGAGGATACGCGGGTGACAGGGAAATTGTTGAATCTTTTGGGCCTTCACAAGCCGATGCGACGGTATGACGATCATGCCAGCGACGGCGCGAGGGAAGCGCTGCTGGCAGAAATGGCGGTCAAGGCGGTTGCACTGGTATCGGATGCCGGAACGCCGCTGATCTCCGATCCGGGTTACAGGTTGGTGCGAGAGGCGCGGGCGCGGGGGATATCGGTCACGTCGTTGCCCGGTGCGAGCGCGGTCGTGACCGCCTTGTCGATGGCGGGGTTGCCGACGGATCGATTCCTGTTCGCCGGTTTCCTGCCGAACAAGGAGAAGGCGCGGGGCGATGTCCTGACCGAACTATCCGGCGTCCCGGCCACGCTGGCATTCTATGAAACGGGGCCCCGCCTCGTGGCTTCGCTGGAAGCAATCGCCGAGCGTTTGCCCGGGCGCGAAGTTGCGGTCGCGCGGGAGCTGACCAAGTTGCACGAGGAGTGCCGTTCCGGCTCTGCAGCGGAACTTGCGGCGCACTACTCGGTGCAGCCGCCGAAAGGTGAGATCGTGCTTCTCATTGCGCCACCCGGAGAGGCCGAGGCGCCCGAGGACGACGTCATCGACGCGGAACTGCGCGCGGCGCTGGCCGAGATGTCTACATCGCAAGCGGCAGGCAAGGTGGCAAAGGCGCTTGGGCTGGATCGCAAGGTGCTTTACGCACGGGCCATGGCACTCAAGGAATGAGGCGTGCCGAGGCTGAGCAGCAAGGACGGCGGGCCGAATGGCTGGCAGCGTGGTGGCTGCGGCTTCAGGGCTGGCGCATTCTGGCGCAGCGGGTGAAGCTCAAGGCAGGCGAGGTCGACCTGATCGCGCGAAAAGGGCGAACGGTTGCGTTCATCGAAGTGAAATGGCGCAAGGATGCCCGGCAACTGGGCGCCGCGATTGACGCTCACCGCCTGCGACGCGTCGCAAGGGCGGCGGAAATGCTTGCCGGAAAGTATGCAAGGCCTGGCGATGACGTCCGAATTGACGTTATCCTGATGGCACAGGGAAAGTGGCCGTACCGGATTGCCAACTCCTGGCAACCCGGCACCTGACCGACGCTTAGTGGGCGGGCTTGTGCTCTTCCTTGTGTTCGCCGTCCTTGTGCTCGTCGTGATGCTCGTCCTTCTTGTCGCCCTTGTGATCGTCCTTCGGGGCGCTGGTGGGGTGCGGGTCGGGGTTGGCAACGCCCTGTGACGACCAGCCGAGAACGGCGATTCCGGCAGCGGCAACGGTGAACAGCTTGCGCATCAATGGCTCCTTGGATTTGGGGGCGCCCTGGAGGCGATCTGAAAATGGTCGCACAAGCTACAAATCGGCTTTAAGGCGCACCTGAGATAAACCCCTGAGGATCAGTGCAAGCATGACTCTTCGCGTTGCGGTCCAGATGGACCCGCTCCACTCGATTAATATCGCTGGAGATTCCAGCTTCGCACTCATGCTTTCGGCGCAGGAGCGCGGGCACGAGGTTTACCATTACGACGTTGGCTCGCTGACGCTGGACGAGGATGACCGGCTGATCGCTCATGCCCGTCCGGTGACGGTGCAGCGCGTGGAGGGCGACCACTACAAGACCGGCGACGTGCGCCGGCTCGACCTTGGGCGCGATATCGACGTGGTCCTCATGCGGCAGGATCCTCCGTTCCACATGGGCTACATCACGGCCACGCATCTGCTCGAGCGGATCGAGGGTGAGGCGCTGGTCGTCAACAATCCCCGGAGCGTTCGCAATGCGCCTGAAAAGGTCATGGTGCTTGATTATCGGCGCTTCATGCCGCCAACGATCGTCACCCGCTCGGTCGAGGAAGTGCGGCTGTTCCAGAAGAAGCATGGCGCGATCGTCGTGAAGCCCATACACGGCAATGGCGGCAAGGCCATTTTCCGCGTCGCGCCCGAAGGCGAAAACCTTGGCGCGCTGTTTGAGGTGTTCAACCAGACTTGGCCCGAGCCGCACATGGTGCAGGCGTTTCTTCCCGAGGTTGCCAAGGGCGACAAGCGCATCGTGCTGGTCGATGGCGAGATCGCCGGCGCCATTAACCGCAAGCCGGGTGAGGGCGAGTTCCGCTCGAACCTTGCGGTCGGCGGCTATGCCGAAAAGACGGAACTGACGGCGGAAGAGCAGGAAATCTGTGCAGCGCTCGGGCCGCAGCTTAAGCGTCTTGGCCTGATCTTCGTTGGCATCGACGTGATCGGCGGCAAGTACCTGACCGAGATCAACGTAACTTCGCCGACCGGGATTGTCGCGATCGACAAGTTCAACGGCACCGATACGCCGGGGATGATCTGGGACGCGATCGAGGCGCGGCTGTAAGGGCATCCGGGCTTCTCCATCGGAAGCAGGAGCTTTTGGCCGTTTGGAATCGTTACCCTTCTCATGAATGACTGGATCGTCCACCTGATCGAAGGCGGTGGCTATTGGGGCATCGCGTTCCTGATGGTCATCGAAAACGTGTTTCCGCCAATTCCATCCGAGCTTATCATGGGGCTGGGCGGGATCGCCGTGGCGCGTGGCCGAATGGAATTCTGGCCGCTGATGCTGGCAGGCACTGTCGGATCGACGTTGGGCAACTATTGCTGGTATCTCCTCGGCCGGACGTTGGGCTATCAGAGACTGCGCCCCTTTGTCGGTCGCTTCGGGCGCTGGCTTACCGTCGAATGGGAAGACGTAGAGGCAATTGTCCGGTTCTTTCGGCGGCATGGCCAGTGGGTAGTCTTCGCTGTGCGGTTCGCCCCGTTCATGCGCACGATGATCTCCTTGCCAGCCGGTCTTACGCACATGGGGCATGTACGGTTTCTGCTGTTCACCTTCGCTGGCGCTGCAATCTGGAATGCGATCCTGAGTGGCGCGGGCTATTACCTCGGGCGCAATTTTGGCGAGATCGAGAAGTACACCGGGCCGATCGCAACTGCGACGCTGGTCATCGTGCTTATCGGCTATGTCTGGCGCGTACTTACGTGGAAGCCGCGCGAGCGCTAGGGTTGACTATGCGGCGCCTTGCGGGCTTTGTCTCGAGGCCTGCCGGATTGGCGGTCTTATGTAACGCTACGAAATAAAAGGTATTGTCCATGGCAGTGAAGGCGATGTGCATCGTTACGAAAAGCGAGGAAGGGCGCGGCGCCTATGCCGTGCGGATGGACAACGACGAGAATGTCTATTTTCCGCTCAGCGTGACAGAGGCGCTCGAACTCGAAGAATTCGACGAGGTGGAAGCGATCCTGGTGAAGAACGACCGGCCCGAGCCGGCCTGGCGGGCCATTCGCGCAAGATTGCCGGTTATGGACTGAGCAGAACGGAAAAGCCCCCGCAGTGCGGGGGCTTTTTGTTTGCGCCGATGACGGATCAAGCGTCCTTGGCCAGCCACTCTTCCAGCCACTTGATGGTGTAGTCGCCAGAGAGGAAATCAGGCTCGCTCAAAAGGCGCTGGTGAAGCGGAATCGAGGTCTTGGGTCCTTCGATCACCATTTCCTGAAGCGCGCGCTTGAGGCGCATGATGCACCCTTCGCGGGTACGGCCGTAGACGATCAGCTTGGCGATCATCGAGTCATAGTATGGCGGGATCTTGTACCCGGCATAGAGCCCGGAATCGACACGTACGTGCATGCCGCCGGCGGCGTGATAGCTCTTAACCAGGCCGGGCGAAGGGGCAAAGGTGAACGGATCTTCCGCATTGATGCGGCACTCGATCGCGTGCCCCTTGAACTCGATCTCGTCCTGGCTGACCGACAGGGGCTTGCCATCGGCAATGCGGATCTGTTCGCGCACCAGATCGACGCCGGTGATCGCTTCGGTAACCGGATGCTCCACCTGCAGGCGGGTGTTCATCTCGATGAAGTAGAACTCGCCGTTTTCCCACAGGAACTCGATCGTACCCGCACCGCGATAGTCCATGTCAGCCATGGCCTTCGCGACAATGCCGCCCATGCGGTTGCGCTCTTCGGTCGAGATCACCGGCGAGGGCGCTTCTTCAAGCACCTTCTGGTGGCGGCGCTGCAGCGAACAGTCGCGTTCGCCGAGGTGGATGGCATTGCCATTGCCGTCGCCGAAGATCTGGAATTCGATGTGGCGCGGGTTGCCGAGGTACTTCTCGATGTAGACCGTCGCGTCGCCGAAGGCGGCCTTGGCTTCGCTGCCAGCCTGCTGGATCAGGGTTTCAAGCTGTTCAGGGCTGTTGCAGACCTTCATCCCGCGACCGCCGCCGCCCGATGCGGCCTTGATGATCACCGGATAGCCGGCCTTTTCGGCAATGGCCTTGGCTTCCTCGAGATCCGAAACCGCGCCGTCCGAACCCGGCACCAGCGGCAGGCCGAGTGCGCCAGCGGTGCGCTTGGCCTCGATCTTGTCGCCCATAGTGCGGATGTGTTCGGGCTTGGGGCCGATCCAGGTGATGTCGTGGGCTTCGACGATCTCGGCGAACTTGGCATTCTCCGAAAGGAAGCCGTAGCCCGGGTGGATCGCGTCAGCGTGAGTGATTTCGGCTGCCGAAATGATCGCCGCGACGTTGAGGTAGCTATCCTTCGCTGCGGGTGGACCGATGCACACCGCATGATCGGCGAGGCGCACGTGCATCGCGTCGGCATCGGCGGTGGAGTGCACCGCGACCGTCTCAATGCCCATTTCGTGCGCGGCGCGGTGGATGCGCAGCGCGATTTCGCCGCGGTTGGCGATAAGCAGGCGCTTGATGGCCATCAGCGGACCTTTACGCGATCACGACCAGCGGCTGGTCGAATTCGACCGGCTGCGCGTTCTCGACCAGGATCGCCTTTAACACGCCTGCGGCAGGCGCGGTGATCGGGTTCATCACCTTCATCGCTTCGATGATCAGCAGGGTTTCGCCCGCCTTGACGCTCTGGCCGACGGTGACGAAGTTGGCAGCGCCCGGTTCGGCGGCGAGGTAGCAGGTCCCGACCATGGGTGACTTCACGGCGTTGGCATGGTCTTCTGCAGGAGCAGCGGCAGGCGCAGCAGGTGCTGCCGCCGCGGCAGGTGCAGCGACCGGGGCCGGGGCTGCAACCGCAACCTGAGCGACCGGCGCAGCAGTCAGCTGACGGGCTACGCGGATCTTGCGCTCGCCATCCTCGACCTCGATTTCAGACAGCCCGGTTTCGGCAAGAAGCTCTGCCAGTTCGCGTACAAGCTTGCCGTCGATCGCCATGTTTTCGGCCTTGTCGCCGCGTTCGTGACCCATTTGAATTTCCTCGCGGGGTATGAATTCTGACCGCGCGCCATGCCCCCAACACGATGGACTGGCAAGTGGCAGCGATCAGTGAAAGTGGAAAAACGCCTGTTTCAAAGGCGCGAAACGGCGTCCAATGCCGCGAGGTAGCTGTTTGCGCCGAAGCCGCAGACGGTGCCAAGCGCGGCCATGCCGACATAGGAATGGTGGCGGAAAGCCTCGCGTTTGTGCGGGTTGGACAGGTGAACCTCGATCACCGGCACCTTGATGGACTTGATCGCATCGTGGATCGCCACCGAGGTGTGGGTGTAGGCACCTGCGTTGAGCAGCACGGCCTTTACCCCCTCGGCCTGCGCCTCATGGAGCCAGTCAATGAGATGGCCTTCGTGGTTCGACTGGCGCATGTCGATCTCGAGACCCAGATCGCGGCCGCGATCTTCGAGCATGCCGGCAATGTCGTCGAGCGTCTGCGAACCGTAGATTTCCGGTTCACGCAGGCCGAGCAGGTTGAGGTTGGGGCCATTGAGCACGTAAACGGTTGTGCCTTGGCCGGAAGCTTGTGTCATCAGATCCCCCGATCGCGAATGCCTGCCGTGATAGACATTGCAGGCAAAGTCGCAAGGGCCAGAGGGGGATGCCCTTTAAAAGCCGGGAGCGATCGGTGGCCCGGCAGGTGCCTCGATGGTGTTTTCGTATATCGCGCTGTCAGCCGAGCCATCGGTGACTTCATCCGACGATGAGGGCTCGCCGAAGCTGTCGGTCGTCCCGCTCTCGACAACCGGGGCGGGATTGTTCGTCGCCGCCATGCTCAAGGCTTGCCGCGAGCGCTTTTCGGCCGCGTCTGCCTTGGCTTCGAGCGCTGCCAACCGTGCCTCAAGCTTTTCGTTGTCAGATGATCCGCATCCGCCAAGCGCAAGGATCATGCCGAGCGGCGCGAGGCCGGCCACAAGCGGCGAGAGCCTGCCTGCGGCCAGCGATTGCGATGATAAGCGGTCCAACCTCGATCTCATGCCCGCTTTCATATCAGTCGGAGGTTACCAGAAACTAACCAAGGTGTTGCGCATTCAGCGGTCGGTTCCCCGGGCCTTTCCCCACTGCCGCGCAGCAGTATAGCCAAGGTAGCCGGTGCCGAACAAAGCGTAGAGCGGTTCGGGCAGTCCCTTGAGATAGGTGCTCGTCGCAGTCATGATCGCCTGTGCAGCTAGTGGATTGAATCCGGCCAGCAGGCCCATGGGCAGGGCCCACAGGATCACCGCATACATTACATAAAGAAAGCCGGGGCGCGCTCTCCGAGTCCATGGATCGTTAGCACTGGATTCTGCGAGAATCGCCGAAATGCGGGTCTTCAGCGGCTTGAATTCTCGTGCGCTCTCAAGGCGAAGCAGTTCGAGCTTTGCCTGATCGCGCAGGCCGGCATCGGGGATGATCTTGTCGATGATTGCGGAGACCGATGAAATCAGGGCTTCGGAGTTTGCCATGCTTGCGTCCTTCCGAGTTATGGGACGCAGGGACATATAACCACAAGGCGCGGTGTAGGAAAATGAACACAGCAAAAAGGCCCGCGAGCGCAAAGCGCTTCGCGGGCCTTTTGAAATGGTCGGGACGAGAGGATTCGAACCTCCGACCCCCACACCCCCAGTGTGATGCGCTACCAGGCTGCGCTACGTCCCGACCGGAAGCGCGCCTATAGGCAGCACTTTTGAGGATGGCAAGCGCGAGATTGGCGAAAGGTTCGGAGGATCGGCTGCGGCGTGCCCAGCCTCTCGGCCAGCGCGTCAGATTGCCTTGCGCAGTTCAAACTGCTAACCGCGCCGCTTGTTCATGCCGGGGCCGGTAAATGCGGGATAACCGCAGTCGGCCCGGTTGTAATCCTTGCCTTGCGATCCCAGAAACGGACCCATGATGCTCAGCACTCTTTCCGCCGCCGCAGCAAATGCCGGCCAGCCGCCTGCCTGGATGACTTTCATGCCGCTGGTGGCGATGGGTTTCATCTTCTGGTTCCTGATCCTGCGGCCGCAGATGCGCCAGCAGAAGGAGCACAAGGCCAAGATCGCAGGCATGAAGAAGGGCGACATGGTCGTCACTGCCGGCGGACTGATCGGCAAGGTGATCAAGCTCGACGATCACTACGTCGAGCTGGAACTCGGCCCGAACGTCAAGGTCAAGGCCGTGCGCGCCACAATTGGCGACATCGTGCCGCCTGTCGGCTCTTCGCCTGCGAACGACTAATCTCACTTTCCTGAAGGCTGAACGCCCATGCTCGAATTTCCGCGCTGGAAGGTGATCTGGCTTTGGCTGATAACGCTGGTTTGCGTTGCGGCCGCCATCCCGTCGCTCACTGCAACCCTGGGCCTTGGTTGGCCGAGTGCACTGCCCGAGCCCAAGGTCAACCTCGGCCTCGATCTTGCGGGCGGGAGCCACATCCTGCTTGAAGCCGATCCCTCGCAGGTGCGCCAGCAGCGCATCGAAGGCATGGAGGAATCGGTTCGCAACAAGCTGAAGCAGGATGGGAAAGACATCCGTATCAGCGACATTTCCAACCGCGATGGCGCGCTGACTTTCGTTGTCGCCGATGCCTCGCAAGTCGATGCAGTGCGCGAAGCGGTGCTGCCGCTGACCAATGGGGCAGGGCTTACCGGCCAACGTGATTGGGACATCAACGTCGTCGATGCCAACCGCTTCGTCCTGAAACCGACTGAAGCCGGTATCCAGCAGGCCGTTACCCAAGCGATGGACACCGCGGTTGAAGTCGTGCGCAAGCGTATCGACGCGCTTGGCACGAAGGAGCCAACGATCATCCGTTCGGGGCCAACGCGCATCGTCGTGCAGGTTCCCGGCCTGCAGGACCCGCAGGCGCTCAAGAACCTGCTTGGTCAGACCGCCAAGCTCGAGTTCAAGCTGGTCGATACTTCGGCCCTGCCTTCGGACGTGGCACAGGGCATCGCGCCTCCGGGCAGCGAGATCGTGCCCTTCGTCAGCCCTGCAGAGGGCGGCGGCGTACCGTCGATTGCAGTCAAGCGTCTTGGTGGCATCCGTGGGGATCAGCTGACCAACGCCCAGCAGACAAACAACCAGCAGACCAACGAGCCGGTCGTCAACATCACCTTCAACACCGACGGTGGCGCGAAGTTCGCGAAGTTGACCACGCAGAATGTCGGCAAGCAATTCGCCATCATTCTCGACGGGAAGGTCCTTTCCGCCCCGACGATCAACGAGCCGATCCTCGGCGGCAGCGCGATCATTTCGGGCCGCTTTACTACCGAAAGCGCCAACGCGCTGGCGATCTCGCTGCGTTCGGGCGCGCTGCCAGTGGATCTGAAGGTCGTGGAAGAGCGCACCGTTGGGCCTGACCTTGGTGCGGACTCGATCCGCAAGGGTGTGATCGCGATGGGCGTCGGCACGCTGGCCCTCGCGGTGTTCATTCTCGTCACCTATGGCCGCTTTGGCGTCTACGCGAACCTCGCCGTGATCATCAACGTGATCATGATCCTTGGCATCATGGGCATAATCGGCACCACGCTGACGCTGCCGGGCATCGCCGGCTTCGTGCTGACAATCGGCGCGGCGGTTGACGCCAACGTGCTTATCAACGAGCGTATCCGCGAGGAGCGACACCGCGGCCGCAAGGTCGTCCAGGCGGTGGAGCTTGGCTACAAGGAAGCCAGCCGCGCTATTTTCGATGCGAATATCACCAACGTCATTGCCGCCGTGCTGATGTTCGCCTTCGGCTCGGGACCGGTGAAGGGCTTTGCCGTGGTTCTCATGATCGGCATCGCGACGTCGGTGTTCACCGCCGTCACCCTGACGCGCATGTGGGTCGCACAGTGGCTTCGCCGTGCGCGCCCCACCGACATTGCCCTTTAAGAGGAGGACAAACCGATGAAACTCCTCAAGCTCGTACCCGACAACACCAACATTCACTTCCTCAAGTGGCGTGTGCCGTTCTACGTCATCAGCATCATCCTGATGGCGGCCTCCTGGGGACTGGTGCTAACCAAGGGCCTCAACCTGGGCGTCGATTTCATCGGCGGTCAGATGATCCGCGTGACTTTCGAACGCAGCGCCGAAGCGCCAGTCGGTGAATTGCGCGAAGAAGTCGGCAAGCTTGGCTACGGCGAACCGATCATCCAGCGCTATGGCAAGCCCAACGAAATCTCGATCCGCATGAAGCTGCCGGAAGGCGCAGGCCAGGAAGCGGCTCTTGCCGACAAGATGGCCCGCACCATCACCGCAGACATCAAGAAGAACCATGCCGACGCGCGAATCGACGGCGTCGATTCGGTATCGGGCAAGGTCTCCAAGGAACTGGGCTGGGATGCGTTCAAGGCGCTCGGCCTCGCGTCTCTGGCGGTTGCGGCCTACATCTGGTTGCGGTTCGAATGGCAGTTTGGCGTGGGCGCGCTATTCGCGCTGGTGCACGACGTGACCCTGACGTTAGGCCTCTTTGCCGTCACCGGCATGGAGTTCGACCTGAACATCGTGGCCGCGCTGCTCACGCTTATCGGGTATTCGCTGAACGACACGATTGTCGTTTATGACCGCATCCGCGAGAACATGAAGAAGTATCGCCGGATGCCGATGCCGGAACTGCTGGACCTCTCGGTCAATGAGACGCTGCACCGGACGATCGTGACCTCGCTGTCGATGCTTATCACGCTGGTGGCCTTGCTGCTGCTGGGGCCTGACGTGATCTTCGGCTTCACTGCGGCCATCACGCTCGGCATCTTCGTCGGTACCTACAGTTCGATCTACATGGCGGCGCCCATCCTGATCTGGCTGAAGGTAAACCCGAACAGCTTCGTGCCGACCGAGACGGCACTCGAAAAGCAGGAGCGGATTGCACGCGAAGGCGTTTGATCCAGCGCAGGCAAACCGATTGGCGGCGGCGAAGTCTAACGCTTCGCCGCCGCTTCTTCGTACATGGCGGCGAGCGCACTGGCATTGGCTTCCCAGCTGAACCGCGCAGCATTTGCCGCAACCGCATCCTGCGTCGGGGGTGATTGGAGCAGTTCGCTCACGGCCTCGGCGATGGCTTCAGGTGTGCGCTCCGCGATCCGCCCGGCGCTTACATCGGCCACCACCTCACGCGCGCCGCCGATGTCGGGGATCACGACCGGCGTCCCGCAGGCAAGCGATTCAATCCAGGCATTGGCAAGCCCTTCGCGTTCGGATGGCAGAACCATGACGTCCGCAGCGCACAGCAAATGCGGTAGAATGTCGTGTTCCACCGAACCCAAAAAGTGGACTCGCGATTCCAGGCCAAGCTGCTGGACCAGCCGCTTCAGAACGGTTTCATCCGCGCCGGTGCCTGCAAGGGGTGACTACACGAAAGTGACGTATCTGCACGGAAAGGGCGAACGGATAGCGAACGTCACGCGGCAAGTAGGGAGTTGACGGCGCGCAGCGGTCGCAAGGCGTCCGGATCGGGTTGATCTTCAACATTCCAGCTATAGTCACCGGTCAGCGAGATATGCTCCCAGCCCAATGGCGCGATGTGGCGTGCGATTTCGTCGGCTGTGCCGATGTCCGCCAGCGCCATTTCGAGATAGCGAGTGTTCCACAAGATGATGGCGGCGACGAGCAGGTTGAGGCCGGAGGCGCGATAGGTCTGGTTCTCGAACCGACGATCGCGCAGTTCGCCGAGCTGGTTGAAGAAGAGCGCGCGGGCGAGCGCGTTGCGGGCTTCGCCTTTGTTGAGGCCCGCCTGGGTGCGCCGGCGCAGGTCGATGTCGCGCAGCCAGTCGAGCATGAAAATGGAGCGTTCGAGGCGGCCCAGCTCGCGTAGTGCGAGGGCCAGTCCGTTCTGTCGCGGATAGGCGGACAAGCGGCGCAGCATTGCCGAAGCAGTGACGGTGCCGGTGCGGATCGACGTGGCGAACCGCAGCAGTTCGTCCCAATGCGCCGCGACATGACCCAATGCGATCGGTTCGGCCGTCATGCCGGCAAGCAAGGGGCCGGATTCTTGGCCGGGAAGGAGGTGTAAACGACGCTCCTTGATGTCGCGCAGGCGCGGCGCGAAGCGGTAGCCGAAGAAGGGCATGAGGCCGAACACATGGTCCGATGCCCCGCCCGTATCGGTGTAGTGCTCCTCGATCGTCAGGCCGGTCTGGTGATACAGCAAGCCATCCAGCACATAGGGCGCTTCGCCAGCGGTCGCCGCGATCACCCGACTTGCGAAGGGGTCATATCGATCCGAGACATGGGTGTAGAAGGCAACGCCTGGTTCGTTGCCGCTGCGCGCGTTGATGTCGCCGATCGCGGCCCCACGGCCCCCGGCATGAAATTGCTGTCCGTCGCTCGACGAAGTGGTGCCGTCTCCCCACAGCGCGGCGA